>CAXUIR010000185.1:0-5629 GCA_964251005.1 uncultured Acetobacteraceae bacterium
TGTGTTGGAGCGGGTGACGAGATTCGAACTCGCAACCGCCTGCTTGGGAAGCAGGAACTCTAGCCGTTGAGCTACACCCGCGTTGGGTGGGAAGTATGGGCTTTTGGCGCGACTGGCAAGTGTTGATGCGCGTAAGTGAGGCAAGCAAGGAAGGCCTGCTTTTTTGAAAAAAAGCAGCAAAAAACCTTTGCTAGGGCTGTCGCGGCGTTTCCCTCAGCGTGTACTTTAGGGAGCAAAAGTTTTTTGGTTCTTTTTTTCAAAAAAGAACTGCTTGCTTTCTAACCCGGCGTCTTACCGTCCCCAAGATGCTCAAGCCTCTCCTGAACCTTCTTGTCCTCCTCGGACAGTTTCTCCGGCGTCTGCACGGCGACGCCCGGCGGCACGGCGTCTCCGGGATCGTGTTCGTGTTGCATCAGGCTTCTCCGGTGGAGCCGGTGGTCTTGGCGTCCTCGTCCATGTCTTCGACGAGTTCCTCGACGGCGTGCCTGTCGATCTTGACTGCCTTTTCGGCGAGTTCGTCGCCGGCGTCGGTTTTGCCTTTGGCGTATTGCTCGAGGGCGGCCTCTGCCAGGTCGCGTGCCTGGTCATAGTGGTCGTCGGTCTTCTCCGCGGGCTCGGCCATGGCGGCAATCCTCATGGTTGTGTGTGAGCCGCGAACGTGGCCCGCACTGCCCGGGTTGCCAGCCTGGGGCAAGCTGCCACGTTCACAGCGTGATGTGCATCCTGGCATTCCTGCTTGCCCTGTTCGCGGCGCCTGGCCCGGCACGGGGGGCGCCCGACACGGACGGGTTTGCCTGGCGGCAGCATCCGGGCAGACAGGTGCCGCTCGCGGTGGTGGTGCGCGACGATGCGGGGCGAGCGGTGACGCTGGGGCGGCTGCTTGGGGACACGCCGACGATCCTGGACCTCGGGTATTTCCATTGTCCGTCGTTGTGCGGCGTTGCCAGGTCGGATTTGTACGCGGCGCTGGCGGCCGGGGGGCTGGTGCCGGGACGCGACGTGTCGGTGCTGTCGGTCTCGATCGACCCGGGGGAGACGTCGCGGGACGCGGCTGCGGCGGCGGCGGCGGACCTGGCCGGGCTGCCGCGCGCTGCGCGGGACGGCGTGCACTACGTGACGGCGAAGGCGGACGGGATCGACGCGGTCGAGCAGGCGGCCGGGTTCAGGGCGCGGTGGGATGTGCGGTTCAAGCAGTTCATGCATCCGGCCGGCATCGTGGTGCTGACGCGTGAGGGGGTGATCAGCTCGTACCTGCTGGGGGTTGGCTACACGGCCGGCGACCTGCGAGCGGCGGTGCTGCGCGCGGGCGATGGAGGGATAGCGCAGGCAGCGCTGCCGATCCTGCTGCTGTGCTTCCACTTCGACGCGACGACGGGGCGCTACACGCTGGAGATCATGAAAGTGCTGCGGGTGATGGGGGCGCTGACTGTGCTGGTGATCGGGGGGTTGTTCGTGGCGCTGAGCAGGAAAAGGAAAGCGGTTGTTTAGAGTCCGTTCGAAGAGCCGCCCTGGGGGCCATTTAATACCGGCCGGCCTTGATGCGGACTCAGAGAAAGCAAGCAGTCCTTTTTTGAAAAAAAGGACCAAAAAACTTTTGACTCCGCTGTCGCGCGCTCTCCGGATAAAGCCGCAATAGCGGAGATAAAGTTTTTGCTTTTTTCAAAAAAAGAAGGCTGTGCTTGCTTCGCAACGGTCAAATTGCAGGCTCGTCGGTATAACGCAGTTTCCTGCGCTCCGGTACGCTTGGCTACCATGGCGCTCAGCAGGAATAGGAACGCGATTGTTTGATCACCAGTCCCGATCGTTGTCTCGCAGTGGCGGCCTGACACAATGGTCGTTCGGTAGAAAGCAAGAACTTCTTTTCTGAAGAAAAGAAGCAAAAGACTTTTTTTTCGGCTGTCGCGGAGTTTCCCTCAGCGCTTACCCAAGAAGACAAAAGTTTTTTGGTTCTTTTCAAAAAAGAACCGCTTGCTTCGCCGGTCACCGTCAAACCTCCGATGGATGGTTCTGTACCAGCGACAATCGGTTTTGCGGTCTGACACCGAAGAAAGCTGGCGTTCTTTCTGAAGAGAAGAAGCAAAAGCCCCGCGGTCCCTGCTGTCGCGGATGTTTCTGCAGCGCGCGACAGCGTAGGCAAAAGTTTTTTGGTTCTTTTTTTCAAAAAAGAACTGCTTGCTTGCCTGTTGACGGTCGAGGTCGTCGAACCCGTTCGGCTTTCCGGCATCGTTGCGAACGACTGGTGTCGTGCGTTGCAGGGCGGGGGATGCACGGGGTTACAAAGGCGCCGCACCGATAGGCTGGTGCGGCGCCTTGCGGCTAGTGTGCGACGAGGGGGCTGAGGTATGTCGCCCAGTTCTTGCGCGTGTCTGGCTGGTTGTTTGCCTTGTAGGAGAACTGGTAGTCGCCTTCGTTGTCGGTGTCCCAGATGCTGACGAAGGCCATCTGCAGCCCGTGCGATTGGGCGCGTTTGAGCGTGGTGGCCAGCCACCAGGGGAAGGCGCCGTCGTCGGGAACATCGTTCTGGTCGTTGTAGGCGCCGGAGCCGCATTCGGGAACGGCGAAGGGCTTGTGGTGCAGTTTGGCGAACTCCATCACGGTGTTGAAGCTTTCGCTGTGGCCGCCGCTGCCGTCGAGGCCGCCGTTGTAGGCGGCCGGGTATTCCCAGTAGTGGATGCGGTTGCCGGGCTTGCTGATGAACTGCTGCGTGCTGGTGTCCTCGCCGCCGGTGACCCAGTCGTGGATCAGCACCCCGTTGCCCTGGTCGTAATAGGGATACATGGCGCCGTAGACGTCGATGCCGATGATGTCGACGTAGTCGTCGCCCGGGTAGAGGCTCGTGGTGGCGACGGCGTTGGTGTAGTTGGTGGCGCTGGGGTTCCAGACCACCTGCACGGTGGCGCCGGCGGCGGCGGCGGTCTGGTGGATGACCAGGTAGATGTGCTGGAAGGCGGCGACCCAGTCGGCTTGGGTGCCTGCGTCGTCGCCGGCGTAGTTGACCGAGTAGTTGAGGTCCATCTCCCAGCCGACGCGGAAGATCAGGTTGTGGAAGCCCTGCGCGATCCAGGCCTGTACGACGCCCTGGATGGCCCAGTCGTATTGTCCGGTGGCGAACAGCTTGAACTGCTGGTCGGGCGAGGGCGAACCGCCGGCCTGGGAGACCATCGGGAAGGCGACGACGGGGGTCATGGTCTTGGCGACCGGCGAGATGCTGTTGGAGAAGGCCTGCCAGGACGCGTTCAGCTGCCAGCTTCCGATGGTCTGGGTGTAGTCGGTGTAGACATCGATCAGCGTGGGGGCGACGCCCATCGCCTTGGTGAAACTGGCGTAGTTTGCATCCACGGTGGCTTCGGCCGAGGAGTCCGAGGCGTTCGGCCCGCCGATGTAGACGCCGAGGGCGAACGGCGTGGAAACCTGATTGGTGATGGGTGTCTGCGCTGCGGCGGGCAGGCAGGCGAGGGCTGTGCCTGCAAGAAAGCCTGCGCGCATCAGGATTTTACGCATCATAGTTCTCACACCGTTTCATTTCTGATCGTGAAAGACCTGATTCGCGGAGCCAGTTCCAATAAACAGGACGTGAGAACGACATACAGTTGGACACTGTTCCACATCTGCCACGTCGGCTGCAATCTGCGCGTGTAGACGGCGGCGATGGTTGGCAGCGGGTTGTGCAGGCGTGCGGCCCGAACGTTGACGGTTTGAAATGATCTAGCTGTGGACAGGAGAAAGCGCCTCTTTTTCGAGAAAAAGAAGCAAAAAGCTTTTTTCTCGGCTGTCGCGGACAGCTGAACCGCGCGCTTCAACAGCACGCTCAAGAAGACAAAAGTTTTTTGGTTCTTTTTTTCAAAAAAGAACTGCTTGCTTACTTGGTATGGAAGTACCCGTAGATGCGCTTGGCCGTTTCCTTGGAAATCCCAGGCGCCGCCTGCAAGTCTTCCAGCCCCGCCTGTTTCACGCCGCGGGCCGAGCCGAAATGGTTCAGCAGCGCGCGTTTGCGTGCGGACCCGATGCCAGGCACCTCGTCGAGCTCGCTGGTGATGAGCGCCTTGGAGCGGCCGGCGCGGTGGGTGGTGATGGCGAATCGGTGCGCTTCGTCGCGCAGGCGTTGCAGGTAGTAGAGCACCGGGTCGCGCGGGGGTAGCTGGAAGGGCGGACGGTCGGCGGTGAAGAACCACTCGCGGCCGGCGTCGCGGTCGGGGCCCTTGGCGATGGCGATGAGCGTGACGTCGGTGACGCCGAGGTCGTCCAGCACGGTGCGGGCGGCGGAGTATTGGCCCTGGCCGCCGTCGATCAGGACGATGTCGGGCCAGTCGGTGGCGGCGGCGCCGGCTTCCTTGGGTGGGGGGTCTTGCGCTTCGGCGTCGCGTTCGCGCTGGGCGCGGGCGAATCGGCGTTCGAGCACCTCGCGCATCATGCCGAAATCGTCGCCCGGCGTGATGGCGCTGCGGATGGAGTATTTGCGGTAGGCGTTCTTGCGGAAGCCTTCGGGGCCGGCGACCACCATGACGCCGTAGGCCGAGGTGCCCATGATGTGGCTGTTGTCGTAGGTCTCGATGCGGTCTGGCGGGTTGGGCAGGCTGAACAGGCTGGCGACACCTTCCAGCAGCTTGGCCTGGCCGGCGGACTCGGCGAGCTTGCGTTCCAGCGCCTCGCGCGCGTTGGTTTCCGCGTGTTCGACGACCTGGCGTTTCTCGCCGCGGCGGGGGACGGCGATCTCCACGCGGCGGCTGGCTTTGAGGCTGAGGGCGTCGGCGATCAACTCGGCTTCGGGGAGGTCGTGGTTGGCGAGGATGAGCGCCGGCGGCGGCTTATCGTCGTAGAACTGGGCGATGAAGGCGGTGAGGATGTCGCCGGGCTCGTCGGACTTCACGGTGGCGGGGAAGTGGGCGCGGTTGCCGTTGTTGCGGCCGCCGCGGATGAAGAACACCTGCACGCAGGACTGCCCGGCGACCTGCCACAGCGCGATGATGTCGGCGTCCGTGAGGCTCGCCGGGTTGATGACGCCGGAGCCCTGCACGTGGGTGAGTGCGCGGATACGGTCGCGCACGCGGGCGGCGCGCTCGAACTCCAGGTTTTGCGAGGCGGTTTCCATTTCGGCGGAGAGCTCGCGTTGCAGCGTGGCGACCTTGCCGGAGAGGAAGGCGCGGGCCTGTTCGACGAGGCGCGCGTAGTCGTCCTTGGAGATGCGGTCCACGCAGGGGGCGGAGCAGCGCTTGATCTGGTGCAGCAGGCAGGGGCGGGTGCGGGCGGAGAAAACGGTGTCGGCGCAGGAGCGCAGGAGGAACAGGCGCTCCATGGCGTTAACGGTCTGGTTGACGGCCCAGGCGGAGGCGAAGGGGCCCCAGTAGCTGCCGGGGCGGGACTGGGTGCCGCGGTGCTTGGTGACCTGCGGGAAGGCGTGGTCCTCGGCGAGCATGAGCCAGGGAGACGATTTGTCGTCACGCAGGACGATGTTGTAGCGCGGCTTGAGGCGCTTGATGAGGTTGGCTTCGAGGAGGAGGGCCTCCGCCTCGGTGTGGGTGGTGACGATCTCCATGGACACGGTGTCCATCACCATGCGGCGCAGGCGTTCTTCCAGGCGGTTCACCTGGCAGTAGTTGGCGACGCGCTTTTTCAGGCTGCGGGCCTTGCC
>CAXUIR010000186.1:0-1630 GCA_964251005.1 uncultured Acetobacteraceae bacterium
GGCTCATACCGCCCATCCTCCCGCCGACGCGCAAACCCGTCCCCCTCCAGCCGCTCAAGGCACGGCCCGTCCTTAAGCGCGGGCGGCCGGCCTGCCTCGCCGGCAAGGATCAGCCGGTGCAGCGCGGAGCGGCAGCAGGTCTCGAGGTAGGGTTCGTCGTACATCGTCAGCAGACTCGTTCCCCCGCACGCCGAGCGCAAGGCTTGATGTGTCGCTGTCTTGTCGGCAGACCTGTCCGCCGGATGATCCGCGCCAAGATTGCCTCCCGGCTGACCCCCCTCGCGCGGATGCTGGACGCCGAGCGTGCCCACGGCCTCGCGTTGCGTGCCCTGGCCGCCGGCCTGGCCGGACAGGCCGGCACACCGGACGACCCCGCGCTGGAAATCCGCGCCATGGGCCTGGTGTTCGCCAACCCGATCGGGCTGGCCGCGGGCTTCGACAAGAACGCGCAGGCCATACTGCCCCTGCTGCGCCTGGGCTTCGGCTGCGTCGAAGCCGGCACCGTCACCCGCCTGCCGCAATCGGGCAACCCCAAACCGCGGCTGTTCCGCCTGCCGCAGCACCGCGCGGTGATCAACCGCCTCGGCTTCAACAACGACGGGCTGGACGCCTATCTGGGCCACTTGCGCGCGCTCGGCCCCCTGCCCGGCCGCTTCGGCGCCAACATCGGCATCAACAAGGACGGTGCGGACCCCGAGCGCGACTACCCGGCGCTGGTCGCCGCCGTCACCCCCTACGCCGACTACGTGACCATCAACGTGTCCTCCCCCAACACTCCCGGCCTGCGCGACCTGCAAAGCGAGGCGCGGCTGCGCGGCATCCTGCAGGCGGTGGCGTCCGTAGTGCCGGTGCGCCCGCCGGTCCTCGTCAAGATCGCCCCCGATTTGAGCGACGCCGGGCTGGAAGCGGTGGTGGAGACGGCAATCGCGTGCGGTGCTGCGGGACTGATCCTGACCAACACCACGATATCCAGGCCGCCGAGCCTCGACGGCTTGAACGCGCTTCAGGTGGGCGGCCTGTCCGGCGCGCCGCTGTTCGACCGCTCCACCGACATGCTGCGCCGCGCTGCCAAGCTTTCTGCCGGCCGGCTGACGCTGATCGGCTGCGGCGGCGTGCGAACCGGCGCGCACGTGCTGGCCAAGCTGATGGCCGGCGCCAGCCTGGTGCAGCTCTACACCGAATTTGCCTACGCGGGACCTGTGCTGGTCACGCGCCTGAAGACGGAGCTGCTGGCGGAGCTGCGAGCGCACGGGTTTCAGCGCGCGTCGGAGGCGGTGGGGGCCAAACTGTGAACAGGAAAGTAAGCAAGGCCTTCTTTTCTGAAGAAAAGAAGCAAAAGACTTTTGTCACGGCTGTCGCGGACTCTCCCACACGGCACACCCCAGCGGACAAAAGTTTTTTGGTTCTTTTTTTCAAAAAAGAACTGCTTGCTTTCTGATGATCCCCCGCATCCCCGGCCTTTCCACGATCGCCGAGCGCTACGACGGCTTCATCGTCGACCTGTGGGGCGTGGTGCACAACGGCGTGCGCCCCTACCCGGAAGCGCTCGACGCGCTGGCCCAGCTCGCCGGCCGCCCCGTGCTGCTGCTCTCCAACGCGCCGCGCCGCGCCGCCTCCGCACAGGCGATGC
>CAXUIR010000186.1:1640-5629 GCA_964251005.1 uncultured Acetobacteraceae bacterium
GCCGCATGGGCGTGGACGACGCGCTCTACACCGCCATCCTGACCAGCGGCGAGGCCACGTGGCTCGCCCTGCGAGACCGCACCGACCCGTGGTTTGCCCGCCTCGGCCGGCGCGTCTACCACATCGGCCCGCAGCGCGACCGCAACGTGCTGGAAGGGCTGGACCTGACCGTGGTGGGTCACCCGCACGAGGCGGCGTTCGTCGTCAACACCGGCCCGGACGACGACCGGCTCGACCCCGGCATGCTGGAGCACTTCCTGCCGGAGTTGGCCGCCTGCCTGGATGCGCGTCTGCCGATGATCTGCGCCAACCCGGACCTGGTGGTGATGCGAGATGGCGTGCGCCTGCTGTGCGCCGGCTCGCTGGCGCAGCACTACGCACGGGCAGGCGGCGACGTCGTCTACCTCGGCAAGCCGGACGCGGCGATCTACCGCATGGCGCTCGACCAGCTTGGCGTCCCGGCCAGGCGGGTGCTGGCGATCGGCGACTCCCTGCACACGGACATTGCCGGCGCGGCCAATGCGGGGATCGACAGCCTGTGGGTGCTGGACGGCATTCACGAGGCGGCGTTGCAGGGCGACGACGCAGCCGCTTCGGCGGAAGCGGCGGCACAGGGGTTGGCGCCGGTGGGGATGCTGAACCGGTTGGTTTGGTGAAGCGAGACAGCAAGCAGTTCTTTTCCAAAAAGGACAAAAAACTTTTGTTCTCCTCACGCCCGTTTTGGTGGCTCGGTAGCGGCGGAACCGAAACCGCAGTTCAGCTGAGGCTACAACCGCAAGATGTTATAATGCGGGCGAGGGCGGCACGGCGGGACTGGTGGCGCCGATCGTCTAGCGAAATCCAGTCGATACGAACGACATCACGCCCGGCAACAACAGCGGCTTCGCCCGTAGGTCCCGGCTGGGATCCGCTGACGGGGCTGGGTTCCCAGCAAGGAGGATACTATCGCAGCGACCCTGTCGGAGGCGTCAGTGTGTTACTGACGCGCCCCGAGCCGGACTCCACACCAGGGCCACACCCGCGCGCTCCGATCAGACGGGTGCGTTGCGGCCGCGCGTAAGAAGCGGCGTGGGTTGTGGCTGCCCCTCGTAATAGTCGGCCTCGCGCAGGACCCGCGGCGATCAAGGGCATCGATAGCGAGCGCGCCGCTGTCGGGATAGGTGCAGACGTCCGCGGGCGGCTCGGCGCCGATCGCGAGATAGACCAGGTCACCCCTGCCATCCGGGGTCGCCGGGTTGGCGATCTGATGGGCGATCCCCGTGTCGGCCGGACAGGAGATGCAGTCTCCGGGGCCAATCTCGTGCACGCGATCGCCGTAGCGAAACAGACCTTGCCCTTCAAGCACGACGAAGATCTCGTCGGCCATGAGGTGCGTGGGCGCCGGGCACGCGCTGTGGCCCGGGAGCACCCGCCTGGCGTTCATGCCGAGACGGCCCATCCCGAAACGCCCCGGCCCCGCATTCTTCATCGCGGGCGTCAACTCGCGCTGGAAATGCGTCCAGGCGGCTGGCACTTCGGCCGCGATTTCCGGCGCCGTGTGCATGTTGACGATCGTGGGCGCTTTCTCGGTCATGTCGTCCTCTCGTATCCGCGCCAGACAAGCGCGGCGATGTAGGTCCGGTCTCCACCACAAGCGGTCATATCCGCCGTCGACCTGTCGGCCTCACAACGAGGACTCAGGCGTGGCCAGGATGTCGATGTGGTCCGACCCGCTCGCCGCGTGCGCGCGCATGATGCCGGCGCTGTCCGCACCATACGTCCCGGCGGGCGAAATGACCGATAATGCGTAGCCGAGCCCGCCCAGCCAGGCCAGGTAGTCGGTGCCCTGGACGCCGGAGATGCCCGGCATCAGGCCGGGGCTGAACTCGCTGATGATCACCGGGCGGTGGCGGCGGATGGTCGTCTCGCAGCCGAGAAGTGCGGTGTATTCCGCGCCTTCCACGTCGATCTTGATCAAGTCGATCCGGCGTTCGGGTGGCAGCAGCGCGTCGATCCGCACCGCCGGCACCGTCTCCGAGCCGAGCACGGCGGCGGGGCCGTCCGGCAGCGCCCCTGTGGTGCCGTTGGAGTAGGACGTGTTCAGCACCAGCAGCCCGTGCGCGCTGCCGGCCGCGACCTGCAGGATGGTGATGTTGCCGAACCCGTTCTCCTGCCGGCTGGCTTCCAGCAGCCTCGCGTTGCGCGCGTTCGGCTCCACGGCGAACACCGCGCCCGCCGGGCCCACCAGCCCGGCCGACAGCAGCGAGAAGAAGCCGATGTTGGCACCCAGGTCGAGCACCGACATGCCGGGTCGCAGGACCTGGCGGAACAGCGCGCTCACCTCCGCCTCGTAGGCGCCACCGCGCACCAGCGCACCGACGCTCGCGTCGTCCGCGGCGCTGTAGATGCGGAAGCCCGGGTAGTCCGTCAGCAGCACCTCGCCGGCCTGCAGGCGCGGCGGGAAGCGCAGCGCGCACTCCCGGCTGTCGAGGTAGGAGTCCACCACGCCGTGCAGCGCCTCGCCCGCGCGCGCCGCGTGGCCGCGCCATTCCTCGCGGTTGGGGTAGCGGCCCAGCAGCAGGCGGAAGCAGTAGTATACGTCCTTGACCGTGGCGCGGGCGTTGAACGGTACGGCCGCCTCTGGCAGGCGGTCATGCATGCGGTCGCTCCGTGTGGTAGGCGCTAATGGAAAGCGCGCGGCGCGCCGTCCAGAAACACCCGATCTTGCCCGGACGCGCCGCCCGCCGCTTAATCACCGGCGCGTCGATGCTGCGCGCCGCCGCCTGCCTGATCCAACAGCCCAAACCTTCGATCGAGTTGCATGACGTTCATCTCTTACGCGCAGAATTTCGAGGATGTCATGCTCTGGCGCGCGCTGCGGTCGGTGGAGCGCGGGTTCTACATCGACGTCGGCGCCCAGCATCCGGACATCGATTCGGTCACCCGCGCCTTCTACGACCGCGGCTGGCGCGGCCTCAACATCGAGCCGGTGCCGGACTACCACGCACGCCTGTGCGCCGCCCGGCCGCTCGACACGAGCCTGCGCCTGGCGCTGGGCCGGACCGCCTCGTCCGGCCGCCTGCACGTCATCGCCGGCACCGGCCTGTCCACCACGGACGACGCGCTCGCCCGTCAGCACGGTGCGGCCTACGACGTGCGCACCCAGGACGTCGAGGTGCAGACCCTGGCGCAAGTTTGCGAGGGCTACGCGCCGCCTGCCATCCACTTCCTCAAGATCGACGTCGAGGGCGCCGAGAAGGCCGTCCTGCAGGGCGCCGACTTCGCCCGTTTCCGGCCCTGGCTGGTGGTCGTGGAAGCCACCGCGCCCGGCACCACCGTGCAGACGCACGAGGCGTGGGAGTACCTGCTGCTGGAGGCCGATTACAGCTTCGTCTGGTTCGACGGCCTCAACCGGTTCTACGCCGCCGCGGAGCACCTTGCAGAGCTGGCGCCGCATTTCGCGGCGCCGGTCAACGTGTTCGACGACTACGTTCGCGCCACCGACACCGAGTGGGTGCGCCGGATCAGCCAGGCGGAGGCCCAGATGGCCGACCTGATGGAACGCACGATGACGGCCGAGGCCGCCATCGAGCTGGCCGAGCGGCGCACGCAGGACGCCGAGGCGCGCGCGCAACGCGACGAGGACCGTGCCCGGCGCGACGAAGACCGTGCCCGGCGGGACGAACTCCGCGCGCGGGGCGCCGAGCGCCGCGCCGACGCCGCCGAGCGCCGCCTGCAGGAAACCGAGGCGCGCCTCGCCGCGCTGGGCGCCGACATCCAGATGTTCGGGGCCGCCTACCGCTTCGCCCAGCGCGACGCCGCCTCGCTGCGCCAGAGCACCTCCTGGCGACTGACCGCCCCGTTGCGCGCCGGCGTCAAGCTCGCGCGCGGACTGTCCGGCCGGGGCGGCGAGGCGGCGGCGCCGCCCATCCCCCCGACCCCGCCCGCCGGGGGCCGGCCCCCCGCCGCCCGGCGAGCCCCGCCCCGCCCCGCCCCCCCGGGCACCGCGC
>CAXUIR010000187.1:0-5614 GCA_964251005.1 uncultured Acetobacteraceae bacterium
GCCCAGGAACGCGAGCAAGGCGCGCAGTGCGGGCTCGGGGTCGCGCACGAGTGCCTCGTAGCGCACCTCGTGGTAGGCAGGGTCGTTGCGGAAGCGCAGGCCGGCGATGACGTGGGTGCGCCATTGCAGCGCGCACCGCCTGGCTGCGGCTGCGCTGTTCCACGAGGCGTCGTCCACCTTGGAGAACGGCTGGCGCCGTAGCGAGCAGACGACGTCGCGGCCGTCGCGGATCACATGCACCAGCTTGGCGCTCGGAAACCGCCGGCGCACGAAGCCGAAGCGCAGCACGTTGCTGGGGGTCTTTTCCGCCCAGACCGGTTTGCCGGATCGCCGGGCGGCTTCGGCGGCGAAGTGTTCGACGAACTCGGCCTGCGACCTGCTGGCGCGCTGCCACGACTCGATCTGTCCGGCGTCCCAGCCCAGCCTCTCGGCGATGTCGGTGGGCGAGGAGATGCGCTGCAGGAACACGGTGGATTCCGGTGCCGCGAAGATGTCGGGGTGGCGCCCGAGGATGGCGCGCAGCAGCGTGGTGCCGCTGCGCGGCGAGCCGCCGATGACGACCAGGTTGGTGAGAGGAGAGCGTGCCGGGGCGAAGGGGCTTCGCAGGCGCCACCACAGCCGGTAGCCGAGGAGCCGGAACAGTGCCGAGGCGGCGTCGCGCTCGCGCAGTGCCGCCCCGGTCTGGCTGCCGAGGCGTACGGCCGCGCGCCGCGTGTGGTGGTGGAAGCGGCGGGTGCTGCGCGTCGCCACGAGCCAGGACGAGAACAGGTGCGACCTGGTGGCGCGGAGCCAGGTGTCGGAGAGCGTGCCGGTGCCGGCAGGGGCGCGACGCATGGTGGCGGGCGAGCCGCCCTGTCCGGCCTGGATCAGGCGCGCGAGCAGCAGGCCGGCAAGGCTGAACCCGGCCTCGTCGAAATGGCCGTAAATGGGAGTGGCGTTGGGAATCAGGTCCCACGGGCCGAGCATGTAGCTGAACCCGGCCAGGACAGCGGCTTTCGGCAGCAGGCACCTGGGCGAGAACAGGATGTAGGCGAAGATGCGGCATTCATAGAGGAAGCTGCGCCATGCGCCCGCAGTCGGCATCTTCTCTCCGCCTGTCCGGTCGGGGCGGAGACGTGCTCGCCCGGGGTGTCCCGGTCGGGAGCGATCCGCCGGGTCACGTTACTTGCCACGGGTGGCGCAGCCGGGGGAAGCGTTGGTTGCAGCCGGAGGCTGGTGATGCCCGGTCGTGCGGCGTGGCGGAGGCGGGCGCTTGCTGCTGCGCTGGCCTTGCCGTCTGTCAGCGCCGACCTGATGTTTGCAGCCTCACTATCGCCGACCAGGACGGGAATGATCCACTACGCCCTTCGCTGCACCGACGGACACGGCTTCGACGGCTGGTTCCGCAGCAGCGGCGACTTCGACAGCCAGGCCGGGAGCGGGCTGCTGGACTGTCCAGTGTGCGCGAGCACGCAGGTGAGCCGGGCGATCATGTCGCCGCGTCTGTCCAGTTCGGCCGCGGCGCCGGCCCTGGCGCCTGATGCACCCGAACGCCCCGCCGGTCCGCCACGGGAGGTGCCGCCGGCGATGCCGAGCGAGTTGCGTGCGGCGTTGCAGAAGTTCCGCGCCAAGGTGGAGCGGAGCTGCGATTACGTGGGGCCGCGTTTCGCCGAGGCCGCGCGCGCCATTCACGACGGGGCGGAGCCCGTGCGTCCGATCTATGGCGAGGCGACTCCGGACGAAGCGCAGTCCCTGGCGGAAGACGGTATCGCGGTGGCAACGATCCCCTGGGTGGAGCGCGCCGATGGCTAGGGGCGTCAGGCGCGGCGTCGTGGGTCTCGCGGCGTGCCTGCTGCTGGCCCACGTTGCGGCGGCACAGCCCCGCGCGCCGGTGGGCTACTGGTTCACCGAGGACCGCAAGGGCATCATCAGGATTCAGCCGTGCGGGGCTATGCTGTGCGGAACGATCGTCGGGTTGCTGGAGTGGCCTGCCAATGGACCGCCGCTGGATTACCGCGGCCGGTCGCAATGCGGGTTCCAGCTGCTCGCCGGGTTGCGCCAGGGCGAGGACGGGCGTTGGCACGGCACCGTCACCAACCCGCGGGACGGCAAGACTTACGATGCCGAGGTGTGGGTGCCGCGGGACGGCGTGTTGCGGCTGCACGGCTACATCGGCCTGCCGATCCTCGGCTCGACCGAGCGCTTTCCGCCATCTCCGGGCGGCGCGCAGCCGGATTGCCACTTCTTTGACAGTCCCATGCGCTGAGAGCGCGACTGGCTTACGATGAGCCTGCTTACAATCACCCCGCTTAGATCACATGTTGACGTGTAGGGTTGTTGAGGCATGGGCAAGATGGCGCAGGGTTCGGTCAGGGCTTTGGTAGACGCTGGCGTAGCGATGGTTGTGGTACCCTGGGCGGCGTTCGTCGCTGTTTTCGTCTACTATGCCGTGGTGACGCTGCTCGCCATCGGCATCGCGGAGTTGTCGGACGCATTCATGGCTGCGGCCTACGGGTTGCCGGTTGGGCTGTACGGGGTGATGCTGGCGGCACGTGTTGGCCGGCGGGTCGTCTCGGCGTTCCCGGTGCATGTCGGGCCACAGGGCGTTCATGCTTTTCCGCGCTGAGAGGCCGAGCGACATGGCTCGCTAGAGAAAGCAAGCGGTTCTTTTTTGAAAAAAAGAACCAAAAAACTTTTGTCCTCTTGGAGGTGCGCTGCGGGAGGGTCCGCGACAGCGGAGACAAAAGCTTTTTGCTTCTTTTTCTCGAAAAAGAAGGCCTTGCTTTCTTCCTGCCAACCGGCCGCTAAGCGCGTACGAACGCCGCGATGTAGTTGACCGACGTGTCGGGACCTGGACGCCAGGTGCCGCTAAGGTTGTCGCGCCGCAGCCCCGACAGGTCGACCAGGTTAAGCCCTGCTGCACGTCCGTGCCGGGCCAGCTCGTCGGGTTTGACGAAGCGCCGCCAGTCATGCGTGCCGATTGGCAGCAGGCGGACCAGGTACTCGGCGCCGAGCTTGGCAAAGGCGAGCGACTGCCAGGTCCGGTTCAAGGTCGAGACGAACAGCAGGCCGCCCGGCTGCAGCAGACTGGCCAGGCTGCGCATGAAGGCGGGCTGATCGGGCACGTGCTCGATGATCTCCAGCGCGGTGACCGCTGCGAAGCGGCGCTCCTGCCGTAGCACGTCCTCGGCCGTGCCCAGCCGGTAGTCGATCTGCAGGCCGGCCTGGCCAGCGTGGGTGCGGGCGACTCCGATGGCTTCGGCGGCCGCGTCCACGCCCGTCATCGCGAGGCCCGCGCGGGCGAGCGACTCGGTGGCGATGCCGCCGCCGCAGCCGACGTCGAGCACCGGAAGGGCGCCGTCTCCCAGGCGGGCGCGGATGTGGCCGGCGATCCAGACGGTGCGCACCGGGTTCATCCGGTGCAACTCGCGCATCGGGCCGGCCGTGTCCCACCAGCGTGGCGCGAGGGCTGCGAACTTCGCGATCTCGGTGCTGAAGGCTCGGTCGTCGTCGGCCAATGGCTGATCTCCGGTTGGCGCAGTTGTCCTGCGGGCGAGGGCCGCTTAAGGAAAAAGCAAGAACGTTCTTTTTTGAAAAAAAGAACCAAAAAACTTTTGTTCCCTTGGCGCACGCTGAAGGAGACTCCGCGACAGCCGGATAAAAGTTTTTTGCTTCTTTTTTTCAAAAAAGAAGGCCTTCAAGGTAGCCATGTCCCGCATCGTGATGAAATTCGGCGGCACCTCGGTGGCCGACCTGGACCGTATCCGCAACGCGGCCGAGCGCGTGCGCCGGCAGGTGGCGTTCGGCGATCAGGTTGCCGTTGTTGTTTCCGCCATGGCGGGTGCGACCAACCAGCTGGTCGGCTGGTGCCAGTCGCTCTCCCCGCTGCACGACGCGCGGGAGTACGACGCGGTGGTGGCCACCGGCGAGCAGGTCACCACCGGGCTGATGGCGATCGCCTTGCAGGCGTTGGGCGTGGAGGCGCGGTCCTGGGCCGGCTGGCAGATACCGCTCCATACGGACGACGCGCACGGTGCCGCGCGGATCGTCGGCATCGAGGCTGACGAGTTGGTTGCCCGCATGGAGCGCGGGCAGGTGGCCGTGGTGGCGGGGTTCCAGGGTGTGGCGCCGGACGGGCGGATCGCCACGCTTGGCCGTGGCGGTTCTGACACGTCGGCGGTGGCGCTGGCCGCCGCCCTGCGCGCGGACCGCTGCGACATCTACACCGACGTCGATGGGGTCTATACAACGGACCCGCGCATGGTGCCGAAAGCGCGCAAGCTGGACCGCATCGCCTACGAGGAGATGCTGGAACTCGCCTCGGTGGGTGCCAAGGTGTTGCAGACCCGCAGCGTGGAGCTGGCGATGAAGGCGCGGGTGAGGGTGCGGGTGCTCTCCAGCTTCGCCGACCCCGAGACAACCAGCCCGGATGGGACAGGAGGGGGTACGCTCCTGGTCGATGAGGACGAGATCGTGGAAAAGGAAATCGTCACCGGCATCGCTTACTCGCGCGACGAGGCCAAGGTGACGCTGCGGCACGTGCCGGACCGGCCTGGGGTGGCCACGTCCGTGTTCGGGCCGCTGTCGAGCGCGCACGTGAACGTGGACATGATCGTGCAGAACGTCTCCGCGGAGGGGACGACCGACATGACGTTCACCATAGGCCGCACGGACTTGCCGCGGGTGATCGCCTGTCTGGACCACGAGCGGGCGAACATCGGGTTTACCGAGCTGCTGACGGACGCGGACGTTGCGAAGATTTCAGTGGTGGGGGTGGGCATGCGCAGCCACACCGGGATCGCCAACACCATGTTCCTCACGTTGGCCGAACGCGGGATCAACATCCAGGTTATTTCAACGAGCGAGATCAAGGTGAGCGTTCTGATTGCCGAGGACTACACGGAGCTTGCGGTGCGTGCGCTCCATACCGCGTACGGCCTCGATGCTGCCTGACGCGCTGGCGCCAGAGGCGCTGCTGCCCGACGCGTTGCTGCCCGCATCGCTGCTGGCCGACGCGCCGGACGGGATGGCCGGCGCCCGCGCGCGCCTGGACCGGCTGTGGGCGCGCGGCACGGCGTTTCTGGGCAGCCGGCTGGCGATCATGGGCGGGGCGATGAGCTGGGTCAGCGAGCGCAACTTGGTGGCCGCGATCTCGAACGCCGGCGGCTTCGGGGTGCTCGCCTGCGGTGCGATGGGGCCTGCGCTGCTGGAGGCGGAGATCGCCGCCACCCAGGCGCTGACCGCCATGCCGTTCGGGGTGAACCTGATCACCATGCACCCGCAGTTGGACGAGCTGGTGGGAGTTTGCCTGCGCGCCGGGGTAAGCCACGTGGTGCTGGCCGGCGGCATACCGCCCGGTCCGGCGGTGCGGGCGGTGAAGGACGGCGGTGCGCGGCTGATCTGCTTTGCGCCGGCGCTGGTGCTGGCGCGCCGGTTCGTGAAGTCCGGCGCTGACGCGCTGGTGATCGAGGGGAGCGAGGCGGGCGGCCACATCGGCCCGGTCTCGTTGACGGTGCTGGCCCAGGAGATACTGCCGCACGTGCGTGAGGTGCCGGTGTTCGTGGCCGGCGGGTTGGGGCGCGGCGAGGCGATCCTGTCCTACCTCGAGATGGGCGCTTCCGGGGCGCAGTTGGGC
>CAXUIR010000188.1:0-885 GCA_964251005.1 uncultured Acetobacteraceae bacterium
GCGAGGACGAACTGCACGCCTATGTCGATGGCGCGCTGGACGCTGGGCGCCACGATGAGATTGCGGGCATCCTGCGTGCCGATGCCACGTTGGCGGCGAGGGTGGCGAACTACGCGCGGGACCAGGATGCATTGCGGCAGGCGGTGACAAGTCTGTCTGCGGGTCCGATGCCCGTCGACTGGGCTAGGCGCATCGACGCGGCGACATCTAGGCGTCGTCCAAGCGCCCCAACGCGGCGCTACGCCATCGCAGCCAGCCTGGCGCTCCTGGTTGGAGGGGGCGCTACCGCGTGGTGGTGGCCCAGGGGCGACACGATCCTTGCGGATGCGTTGGCTATCCGCGACGGCACGGTGGGCGGAGGTGACGCTCTGAGCGCGGGTTTGCTCGCCGACGCGGCAGCGCGGAACAAGCGGATCGCGGCGGCTTTGGGCCTGCCCGTACGCGCGCCCGACCTTCGACGCTTCGGCTTCCAGCTTGCAGCCCTGGAAGTGTTCACCCATGCTGCTCAGCTGCGCTACGCCGACTCCCTACACCGTGACCTTACCATCTACGTGCGGCCGTCGAGCGGGGCAGTGCGGTTCGACATGCTGCGGCATGGCGCCCAGCGGATCTGCATCTGGCAAGATGACGTTGTTGGCGCCGTCATCGTGGCACCGCTGTCGGCAGGCGAGATGATGCGGGTGGCCAGCAAGGCGTATGGGGATCTCGACCTGTGAACAGCCTGACGCGGCTGTATCGGGGCGTTGACGAGAGTCACCGAGTACCACGGGCGAGAGGCCTAACCTGTAGGCAAGCATCGAGCTCTGCCCCAGACCCCAATCTGTTTAGACCAAGAAGGCTCATAAACAGGTTCTAAGGACGACTGTCCTTAGCGGGGTCCAGGGG
>CAXUIR010000188.1:895-5609 GCA_964251005.1 uncultured Acetobacteraceae bacterium
CGCCCCCGCCCCCCCCCCCCCCCCCCCCCCCCCCCCCTTCCTAAAAGTCAACAATTTAGCCCTCTGGTATAGTCACCCAGGATCTCTGGGGCCGGGCGGCTGACAAACATGTCGCACAAGGCCAAGAAATTCCGACGGCACGGAATAAGAGTCTGCGTGCTTCGTCCTGATTACGTGAGGCGACGGGAACGCCTCTCAGCAACTGGAGGCGATGCGATATGGTAGTCCGCAGAACAACATTCGCGCTGGCAGCAGCGTTGTCCACACTCGTCGCCGGGACGTCCTCGGCCGCGACTGTGACGGGCGTTCACACGTTCACTGGTAGCGACGGCTTCCCCGTCGGCCAGCTCGCTGTGTTCGACGGCGTGCTTTACGGAACGAGCGAGGAGGGACCCAACGAGGCCAGCACCCTCTTCAGCGTCGCTCCGAAAAGCGGCACGGAACACGACGTCTACACGTTCTTCTTGCAGAGTGACCACTCGCCGAACGACGGTTTCCTGCCGACCGGCGGTCTCACAAGGCTCGGCAAAAAGCTGTACGGCACCACCGCCGAGGGCAGCGGCACGCAGACCACCAACACCCCCTATCACGGCTACGGCACGGTCTTCTCGTTCGACCCGACGACCGGCACCGAGACGCCGATACATGATTTCGCCGGCTCGGATGGCGGTCAGCCCAGCCTGCTGCATGACCCGCTCGTCGCCTACAAGGGCGCGCTTTACGGCACGGCCTACTACAACGGGCCAAACGGCAGGGGAGAGATCTACAAGATAACGCCGTCCGGCAGCTTCTCCGTGGTATACGGCTTCCCCACCAACAAAAGCGGCTGCAACCCTAACGGCGTGCTCATCGTCAGCGGCACGCTGTATGGCACGACGGCAGGATGCGGGGAGAACGACGGTGGAGTCGTCTTCGCACTCGATCTCGCGACGAGCACTCAGACGATCCTGTATAGTTTCGCCAACGGGTCGGGGCCGGTCGGACAACTTCTCGACTACGACGGAGCGTTGCTCGGGGTGACGCAAACGTCGGGTGTCGATCACGCCGGCAGTGTCTACAAGATAGACCTGACGAGCGGCGTCTACACTCTTCTGCATACGTTCACCGCAGCGGGCAACGACGGCGATCAGCCCTCCGCCGGGCTGACTCTGTTCAAAGGCACCGTATACGGCGTCACCGAGTTCGGTCCCGGCCAAGACTTCGAAGGCACGATATTCACCATCAATCCCGACACCGGCGCGCAAGCCACGGTGGGCACCTTCACGGCCGACACCGGCTACGCACCGCTCGGGCCGTTGCTGCCGTTCGCAGGCGCGCTTTACGGTGTGACGATCGACTACGAGGACGAGAGCACCTTGCAGCAGGGCTCGGTTTTCAAGTTCACGCCCTGAACTGACGTTTTGCGACACGCGGACGCTCGCCCGTGTGTCGCAAAACTGCGCATTGAGGAACTATGACCCAGAAGCGAGCGTAGCTGTGTGCTGACAAGTAGCAAGGTCCTTGAAAAAGAGCAGGATCGAGCTGACCGGAAACCGTGACGAGGCCGCGGTGATGGCCGCCTACCTCGAGGCTCAAGGCGTACCGGCAGGCGCCGTCTTGTAGGATCCGACCGGGGTACACACCATGCAGACAGCGCACCATGCTGCGGCATCGGCACGAGATGGCGGCGTGGTCGTGGTCACTCAGTGGTTCCACCTTGCACGTGCGATGCTGGCGATGCGTAGGTGCGGCGTGCGCGACGTCTCAGGCGCCTGGCCGCGTTGGTTCGAGGTCCGAGACGCCTACTCGCTGCTGCGGGAGGCAGCGACCCTTCCCTTGTATGCCTTCAGGCCCGTCCGATGCGGCGTCACCGCGATGTCGCAAGCAAAACCGCCGCAAGGCCAACCATGAGCGAGACGAGGACCGGCACGGCCCTAATTAGGCCGAGGTAGACCCAACCGTAGGCAAGCCGGGACACCTCCGTGTCGAGGACGATCTCACGCCCGGTCGGCGGGCCACCTGCCTCAGGCCGCTCCGCCCGGCCATCCGGTGCCGTGTTGATGATAACGTAAGCTACCGGCGAGTCGGCCCCGTGGACCACGCCGGTAAACAGCCTGGCCGCCCCAAGAAGCAGCGCCGCCGCAAGGAGTGCTGTCGCGAGACCACGCGTCAGAGCTTGCGGAACGTAGGCGCAGCGAGCTTGAGGTCCTCGCGCATTTGCCGGACGGCAGGCAACAGGTTCGTGCCCCGGCACGTGTCGCTGTCGCCGAACTCCTTGTGACCGCCAAACACCATGATGGAAGAAGTCGCGACCAAAATTTGGCTGAGCCGCTTGCGTGCCGCGAGCATGGAGTCTTTTGACCGGTCGCCGCCGTAAGTCCGAAACCCGAGCAGGTTGCTCATGCTGCTGTCGATGATGTTGCCTCCGGATGGATGTAGCCTCTCGCGTGACACCGAGGAGACGTAGTGCAGTCGAACGACCTGGACGTTGCCGAGGCCAACATGCAGACCGACCGCGTCCGCCTGATGGCCGATGTACGGGATTGGCAAACGGCGCTGCGGCTGAAGGCTCACCTGGCGGAGCTAGGCCGCTACGCTGAAGCCGACCCGGTTTTCCGGGCAGCCCGCGCCGCCTTCCCCGATGACGTGTGGCTGGCACACATGGCAAGCTTGCATGCTTACCCTCAAGGTGAGCTCGCGACCATGATCCAGCGAGCCGCAGCCCTGGCCGTGGAAAAACCAAATGACGGCTGGCGAGCGAGACTGCTCGGCAACCTGCTGCTGCAAATTCGGGACTACACCGGAGCAGCCGCTGCGTTCGCCTCCGCAACGGACCCCGACTCGGCTCTGCGACGGCAGTCGGCACTTTGCAACATCGTACTTAACGACAAGCTCGCCGACGCTCCCGCGACCGGTCCGGCGCCCTCGATTGCCATCCTGAACCTCGACCGCAACCCTGAAAGGCTGTTGGAAACGCAGGCACAATTTGCTGCCTGCCGTATGCCTCGTCTCCGAGTGCCCGGCGTCGAGGGTGCGCGCCTGCCGCGTCCCGCAGTCCTCAACCTTGGCGGCGACCCGTCGCGGCGCGGTACTCTGGGCTGCTTTCTAGCCCACGCCGCCGCCTGGGAGATGATGCTCGCGGATGGCTTGTCGCATTGTCTCGTCGTCGAGGACGACACGATGCCGTTGTTAGACTTGCCCGAGCGATGGGGTATTTTCGAGCTGCCGGAGTGGCTCGACCTCTGCTTCGTCAACGATCGCATGGCGCCACGCGCAGTCACGCCTGCTTTCAGCCTTCTGACGACGGCCGAGGCGATCGAACAGTTTCCGCCGGAACGCAACGCGCCCGGCGCCGACGGCTACCTCATCAGCGCTCGAGGCGCTCGCAAGCTGCTGGACTGGGTGGCAGAGGATGGTTTTGCGGACGACGTGGATTGGCGATTACTGGCCTACGCGGTCTGCCCGGCTGACTCCGCGGCGTTGCCGGCCGGCAGTCACGCCCGCCGGGAGATCGCGCGCTTGCACCGGGCAATCGGGTCCGGACGCCGGCTGCAAACGCGCGTGCTGTCACCGCCGTTGGTGCGAACACGACCGATCGCCAGCGAACGAGAGGACGAGAACCGGAAAGGCACACTCCGCTAGACAAGAATCGGCCAGCCTGTGAACGTGCTGCAATCATCACCCCTTCTGGGTTGCGGGCTCGGCTACAGAAAGCAAGCAGTCCTTTTTTGAAAAAAAGTACCAAAAAACTTTTGACTCCGCTGTCGCGCGCTCTCCGAGGAAGTCCGCGACAGCGGAGACAAAAGTTTTTTGCTTCTTGTTTTCAAAAAAGAAGGCCTTGCTTGCTTCGGAATGGTCAAGCTCCAGGCCCGTTGGTATCACGAGCCTCAGCATACCGACGCTGCCCCGAGTGCTCCCGCGACCGCGGCGTTGACGTCCGCCAAGCCAGATTTGGCCGAAGTGTAACGCTTGCCTTGTCAGGTAGCGGCCAGGGTTCAGCGCCTTGCGCTATGCTGCGGCAGATGCCCGCAACACGCACCATGCCGGCAGACGTCTTCTTGTTGCGTGCGAGAGAGAACTGCTCGGGTTTCCGCCCGTCATGCGTGAGCGTTGATCGGCGACGAGCGCGGACACGTCATTGGGTAACTGCTTCATGCGCCATCGCACCTTCTGGCTGATCGTCCCAATCGCCACGGCCGCGATCGGCACCGACCTGGCCGCCCAAACCCGGCATGTCGCCACGTTCCACGATGCCGTGGCGGCAGCCTGGGCGCTGCTGCCACAACGCCAGGACCTGGCAGCCCGCGGCAACGTCGCAGCCGCACGTTTCACCGCCGGCGGCGCCCTGTTCCCCAACGCGCCGACCCTGACCGGCAGCTACATCAACGACCGCATCCTGGGCAGCAACCAGAACTACATCACCAGCCAGGCGGAGGTGGCCACGCCCATCTGGCTGCCCGGAGAAGGGACGGCCACGCAGAACGCCGCCCAGGCCGAGGGCGGCGCCGTGGCGGCGGACGAAGACGCCACCCACCTGGCGTTGGCCGGGCAGGTTTTGGACCTGGTGGTGCAAGCGGCCCGTGCGTCTGGAAGGCTGGAGGCCGCCGAGAAGCGCGCGGCGACGGCGCGGGCGCTGGCCGCCGACGTGCACCGCCGGCTGGCCGCCGGCGAGGCGCCGCAAAGCGATGCTCTGGCCGCCGACGCCGAGGCCGACAGCGCGCAGGCCACCCTGGAC
>CAXUIR010000189.1:0-5594 GCA_964251005.1 uncultured Acetobacteraceae bacterium
AAGCGCTTCTTTTTCGAGAAAAAGAAGCAAAAAGCTTTTGCGCGGCTGTCGCGGACGGCTGAAACAACACGTCTCAACCCGGTCTGCGTTACCGAGACAAAAGTTTTTTGGTTCTTTTTTTCAAAAAAGAACTGCTTGCTTTCTGTCGCTGTCAAACACGTCGCGAAGACGGTGTTCGCATAGGATGGCCGCCAAAGACAGCAGACTTTTGGCCCCTCGCGCAAGTCCGCGGAGCCGCGCTGTTTGAGCCAACGCGATAGCCGCAACAAAGCTATTTGCTTTTCGAAAGAGGATGTTTATTTTACCAAGCGCCCGACGTGACTACGCGTCCTGAGCCGGCGGCGGACCACGTGTGACGTCCAGACCCGGGCCAGGTGCCATCTTGATGACCGAACCCGACGCGGCGGATTGATATATCGCCTCCATGATGCGCATGTCCTGCAGGCCCTCCTCGCCGGGCGTCAGCGGGACGCGATCGTGCGCAATGGCTTCGGCAAACGAGTCCATCTCCAACGCGAACTGGTTTTTCGAAGACCAGCGCCGCTGCTCCAGGTCGCTGCTCTTGCCGGCACGACGGCCGATCTGCATCGTCAGGTTGTCGTAGCTGAAAGCCGGGTCCAGCCCTGCCCAGGCCTCCGATCCCATGAGGCGCAGGAAGCGGTTTTCACGGTAGGAGTAGCCGCTGCTGCAGCTTGCCAGCACGCCGGAGGCAAAGCGCAGCGTGAAGCTGCACAAATCCTCCACTTCCTTGAACCGCGGGTCGTCTTTCGGCTGCACAATGCGGGCGCTGACTTCCACGGGTTCCTCGCCGGTGATGAAGCGGGCGGCGTTCAAGCAGTACAGCCCGACGTCGGGCAAAGATCCGCCACCGGACATCGCCTTTTTCAGACGCCACTGGCCGTCATCGGCGTTGTTCTGCCCGTTCGTGGCCTCGATCATGCGCAGCGTGCCGAGCGAGCCTCCGCGAGCCATGCTGATCAGCGTGCGGTATTCCGGCAGATACTGGCATCGGTAGGCGATCATCAGCTTGCGCTTGGCCTGCTTGCACGCGTCGATCATGCGCTGCGCATCCTGCACCGACGTGGACATCGGCTTTTCGCAGATCACGTGCTTGCCGGCCTGCGCCGCGCGGATCGTGTATTCGGCATGCATCGCGTTCGGCAGGACGATGTAGATGATTTCAACGTCGGGGTTGTTCTTCAGGCTGTCGAAGTTTACGTAGTCATAGATGTTCTTCTCCGGCACACGGTATTGCGCGGCGATGATGCGCGCCTTGTCGCGATCGCCGCTGACCAGCGCAGTGACGCGCACGTGCTCGCTTTGCGCAAAGCCCGGAAGGATCTGCGTCAGCGCAAGCCGGCCGAGCCCGACGACGGCGATGCCGAGACGCTTGTCGAACGGGTCGAGCTGAGGAACTTTCGCCGACATGTCGGCTGCGGTGTCGAGCGGCGGCAGGCTGACCTGGTTGCCATGCACCGTGCCACGCAGGCCGGCCGGCTCCTGGGCCGGCTCGGCAGCCGACGCCGAGCCGATAACACCAAGGCCGGCTAGGCTTGCCCCGGTGGATCCGACGAGCGTGCGTCGCGTGATTGACGGCATGTGACGACCTTTCAGAAGCCTGTCCGCCTAACGGCGCCCGCAACTTGCGGTTTGGGACTGCACGTTCTGTTTAAGACGGTCCGTCGAGCAGCGGAGGAAGATGTTTCTGCGTAAGCCTAAGGGCTAAGTTTTCGCGCAGAAGGAAGGCCTTCTTTTTCGAGAAAAAGAAGCAAAAAGCTTTTATCGCGGCTGTCGCGGTCTTCTCCGGCGAGTGTGCGACAACGGAAGTATTAGTTTCTTGGTAATAGCTCACCCGGGAGGGGGCGCCGGGCAATCCTTTGCAAACTAGGTCAAGTTTTGTCGGGATGACGCCGAGTTCAGGAAGTCAGGTGAAATAAGCCATTCCGTGACGATTCACACTGAGTTGGGATTTAACACTGAGCCTTTGGGGTTGAGTAGTGTCAACGACCCCAGGTGAGAGTTTGCTTTCCTGATACTTTTTTCAAAAAACTTTTCCGGTCTTCCGTCCAGTCACTGCTAGGCTCAAAACTCCTGACGAGTACCTAGACCTTATACCAGCGGCCTAAATGCTGACCCGCAGAAAGCAAGCAGTCCTTTTTTGAAAAAAAGGACCAAAAAACTTTTCACTCCGCTGTCGCACGCTCTCCAAACGAGTCCGCGACAGCGGAGGCAAAAGTTTTTTGCTTCTTTTTTTCAAAAAAGAAGGCCTTGCTTGCGTCGCAACGATCAAGTCCAGGCCGATTGCTATTACTTCTGGGTCCCGTGGCGCGAGAAGGCTGCATCGCAAGCTGACACCATCGCCCCGGGCCAGTGATCGACCGAGCTTCGGGGGTCTACGAAACATGCGTATGGCAACAGAAAAGCTCGTGAATACCAGCCGTCCGCGCTACAATGGCCGGCTTCTCAGGTTGCGCAATACCCCGACATGCGCTCCGGCTGGAACAGCGATTGCGGCAACGGACCGACCAGGCGCCTCACCGAGGTGAGCATCGCCGTTTCCCTGGACGTGGCCAACAGCTTCGACAGCGCGTTTTCACCGCCGCACTCAGCCTCGCCGTCCCACGATGCGCCCCACTCCTGCGCACACGAAGCCCGGCTGCTGTCGGCCATACGGTCCAATGCGAAGTCCAGCATATCCATCGTGTCCCCTGCGTAGCTTGCGCGCCCCATTCTACGATGCTGCAGGCGCGAAGTTACGCGGAGAAAAACCGGGACGGATCGAAACCTGTAAATCCAACTACAGAGGAGCGAGCCGGTTTGTAAATCCTGCGTGCGCTGACGGCGCGGTCGCTGCCCGGAGGCAAGGCAAGCAAGCAGTTCTTTTTTGAAAAAAAGAACCAAAAAACTTTTGTCTCCGGTAGGTGCGCCGTGGTGAGACGTGCGTTTCAGCCGTCCGCGACAGCGCGCGCAAAAGCTTTTTGCTTCTTTTTCTCGACAAAGAAGGCGCTTTCTTCTGCTTCGCCGCTCAAGGCGCCACCCCCGCAGCAAGCTGCGTCTGCACCAGCTTGAAACGCGTCTCCCCCCGGATCGGGTCCAGCATCGGGTCCACCGCCGCCTCGGCCAGGCCGGGGTCGCGCAGCCGCACGGCCGCCTCCAGCCACGCCAGCGCGTCCGCCGTCCGCCCCCACTGCGCGTAGATCTCCGCGTAGCTGAACGCGCCGGCGTCGCCCTGGTCCGCCCGCAGCTTGCCCAGGTTCACCTCCGCCTCCGCCTGGCGGCCCAGGCGCTGGTCGGCAATCGCCAGCACTTCCTTCTCCTCCAGGTTTGCCGCCGGCGCGCACAATACCCTAGCAGCGTCCGGATGGCCCTGCATCACCAGAACGCCGCCCAGCAAGCCGACATAGGCGGCGCGCAGACCGCCGCTCAGCACGCCAGCGTGGTGCAAGGCCTCGGCGGCCTCGTCGTAGCGGCGCGCCATGAACAGGATGCGGGCGAACTGGCCCCAGGCGTTGACCGACAGCGGGTCTATCTGGGTGCCGCGCCGTCCGGCCGCCACCGCCTGGTCGAGGTGGCCGACCGCAAGCTCGATGTTGGCGTAGTTGCTCTCGATGGCGGCGCTGCCGGGCGTCAGCACCATCGCCTGCTGCACCTCGCGTTCTGCGGCAACGGGATCCAGCAGGCCGAAATTCAGCACCCAGGCGCGCAGCGAATGCGACTGGCCCCACTCGGGCGCCAGCGCCACCGCGCGGTCCGCCGCCACCAGCGCGTCGCCGAACAGCTTGTGCTGGGCTGCCGAACTGCCCACCGCACCCAGCATGGCGATGTTGGCGAGCGCCTTCGAGCGGCCGCCATGGGCACGCGCGAAACCCGGGTCCAGCGCCACCGCGCGGTCGAAATCCGCCAGCGCGGCGCGGTGGTCGGCCTCGCCCTTGGCGGTGTGCTCCAGCTGGGTGGCGCGCAGGTAGAAGTCGTAGGCGTCGGTGTTGCCGGTGCCGCCCAGCGTCAGCCTGGCCGAGTCCGCGCCCAGCAGCCTGCCCTGCAGCGAGGCCACCACCGCCTGGGCGATCTCGGTCTCGATGCTGACCTCGTCGCCCTGGGCGCGGGCGATCTGGCCGATCGTCGCACCGCGTCCGCGGAACGAGAACGACGACGTGCGGCCGGCAACCTTAATGGCCTCGATGCGGGTCAGCGAGTCGATCAGCTGCTCGGAGATGCCGTCCGAGAGGTAGGCGAGGTTGGCGTCTCCGCTCATGTTGTCGAAGGCGAGCACGGCCACCGAGTGCGCCGGCGGGGCGAACGCCGGCCCGGCCTGCTGTGCGCCGCCGGGGTTCGGCGCCCGCCCCGCCCAGACGGCGAGGCTGACGCCGGCCACCACCAGCGCCAGCAGCGCGATGCCGAGCGGCCCGTGTCTGCGCCATTGCGGCGTGGCGGGCGGCGGCGTGCGCTCGGCCGGGGTTCCGGCCGGCATGGCGGCCTCGAAGATCACCTCCTCGGCGAAGCGGAAACCGCGGCCGGGCACGGTGACGATGCTGGGCTCGGGACCGCCGCCGGCCTTGAGCCCCTTGCGCAGCTCGAAGATCGCCTGGCCGACGTTGCTGTCGTCCACCGTCCGGCCCACCCAGACCGCCTGCAGCAACTCGTCACGCCCGACGACGCGGCCGTGATTCGCCACCAGGTACAGCAGCACGTCGAACAGCCGCTCGGCCAGCTTCGTCCTGGCCCCGTCGCAGGCGAGAGATCGGCGCGTCGGGTCGAGCACGAAGCAACCCCAGCGGAAAACGCCCTGTTCCCTTTGGAAAACATCCATCGAGGTGCACTCCAGTGTGACGCGCATCTGGCAACGAAACCGTGGACGCGGCCCGCGTGGCACGGATGATGACGGCCGCAGGCGCCGACACCGGCGGCCTCGCATCGTTGCTCCCCGACCAACCGACGCAAGCCAAGTCGTTGTAAGCGCCCGCATTGATATCGATTGACACCTATTTACTTGTCCGGCCGCCCGGCGTCGATCCCACTGCGCAAGCAACGACGAGGAACACACAGATGCGTGCCATCGAACGACGATCGGCGACGATACTTTCGGCGGATTTCCCGCGCCAGCTGGCGCGCATGACCGGCCCGGACGGCCACGCAAACAGCGGCAACCCAGACGACGCGCCGCGAACGAGTTTGGCGGACGTGGTGCTGCCGCTCGTGCTGGCGGCCATCCTCGTCCTGGCCGCGATCGGGCTCAGCCCAGCCACCGCGCAGCTTTGCGCACGGGCGGAGGACGTCCCATGCGGCCCGTGACGCGCGGCAAGTTGGCCCTCGCGGCCGGGCTGGTCCTGGCGGCGTTCGGCGCGGCACAGGCTGCCGCTATCAAGCCGCTGCACCGGTTCGCCTACACCGCTGCGGACGCCAGTCACTACGCGCACGGCAGCACCCCCTACGCCGAACTCGTGCAGGCGTCGGACGGCAATTTCTACGGCACCACGGCCTACGGCGGCGCCGGGCTTTGCCCCAACCGGAGCGACGGCGGCTACACCGGTTGCGGCACCATCTTCCGCATGACCGCGGCGGGAGCCGTGACCACACTCTATTCGTTTCCCTACGAC
>CAXUIR010000190.1:0-5556 GCA_964251005.1 uncultured Acetobacteraceae bacterium
CGCCCCCCCCCCCCGCGCCTGGGTTCTGCCGTTATAACCCCCCGCCCGCCCGAAAGATGATCGCGCGTCGAAGGTAGCCGCCCTCTCGGTCAGGGTGTTTGCGCTGAAACCTGAACCCGCCGTTCTTAGAAAAGAAACCGCTTGCCTGCCCGTCACACCCACACGAACGCGTGAGATCGTGGCGTCGTAACACGTGTGACTGGAAAACTCGTTAGTAAGCCACCTTATCGTCTAGACGCATCGCACGCAGGCCAGGCTCCGCATGGGTATCGTCAAGTTCGCACTCAAATACCCCCACACCTTCTACGTGGTGGCCATACTCATGCTGGTGCTCGGCATAAGCTCCGTGCTGGTGACGCCGAAGGACATCTTCCCCAACATCAACATCCCCGTCGTCTCGGTGATTTGGCAGTACACCGGCCTCACACCCGAGGAGATGGAACAGCGCATCACCACCTACAGCGAGTTCTCGATCAGCTCGTCGGTCAACGACATCAAGAACATCCAGAGCGAGACGTTCTCAGGCATCGCCGTCGAGCGCATCTACTTCCAGCCCGGCGTGAACGTGGACCTGGCGATCGCGCAGATCGTCTCCGCGTCCAACTCGATCCGCGCGCTGATGCCGACCGGCGTGCAGCCGCCGACCATCGTGCAGTACAACGCCTCCTCGGTGCCGGTGCTGCAGATCAGCCTGTCGTCGGAGAAGCTGAACGAGCAGCAGCTCTACGACTACGGCATCTACCAGATACGCCAGCAGCTGGCCCCGATCCAGGGAATCACCCTGCCCACGCCGTATGGCGGCAAGTACCGCCAGATCATGGTGGACCTCGACCCCGACGCGCTGCGCGCCCAGGGGCTCACGCCCAACGACGTGGTCACCGCGGTCAACGCGCAGAGCCTGACCCTGCCCTCGGGCGACGCCAAGATGGGCGACCGCCAGTTCATCATTAAGGTGAACGCCAGCGCGCAGACCATCGCAGCGCTGAACAACGTGCCGATCCGCCAGGTGGGCGGCACCACCGTCTACCTGCGCGACGTAGCCCACGTGCGCGACGGCTGGGCGGTGCAGCAAAACGTGGTGCGCACCGAGGGCAAGCGGTCGGTGCTGCTGACCATCATCAAGAACGGCGACGCCTCCACGCTGGACGTGGTCAACCGGGTGAAAGCGGCGCTACCGTCGATCCAGAAGGCTGCCCCGCCGGGCATGGACATCAAGCTGCTGTTCGACCAGTCGGTGTTCGTGCAGGACTCCATCGATTCCGTGCTGCGCGAGGGTGCCATCGCCGCGGGGCTGACTGCGCTGATGATCCTGATTTTCCTAGGGTCCTGGCGCTCGACCATCGTGGTGATGGTGTCGATCCCGCTGGCAATCCTGACGTCACTGGCGGTGCTCTCCGCACTCGGCGAGACGATCAACACCATGACGCTGGGCGGTTTGGCGCTGGCCGTCGGCATCCTGGTGGACGACTCAACCGTGACGATCGAGAACACGCATCGGCTGCTCGAGCAGGGCGGCGACTTCGACGAGGCGGTGGCAGAGGGTGCCGCCGGCATCGCGATACCGACGCTGATCTCCACGGCGGCGATTTGCGTGGTGTTCGTCAGCGTGTTCTTCCTGCAGGGCGCTGCGAAGTACCTGTTCACCCCGCTGGCGGAGGCGGTGGTGTTCGCGATGATCGCGTCCTACTGCATCTCGCGCACGCTCACGCCGATCATCATCCGCATGCTGCTCCGCAAGGAGTATGCGGGTGGTAAGCACGGCGAGTCGCAGGGCTGGTTCGGCCGCTTCCACGCCGGCTTCAACCGCCGCTTCGACGCGTTCCGCGACTTCTACGGCTGGCTGCTGGGCGTCATCCTGGCGCGCAGGATCATCACGCCGCTGGTCGGCTTGACGGTGGTGTTGTGCGCGGCCGGGTTGTCGATGTTCGTCGGCCGCGACTTCTTTCCGCAGGTCGATGCCGGGCTGATCCAGCTGCACGTGCGGGCACCGGCACGCACCCGCATCGAGACCACGGAGAAGATCTTCCAGGCGGTGGAAGACAACATCCGCGCCCACATCCCGTCGCGCGACGTGACGCTGCTGCTGGACAATTTCGGCCTGCCGGCGCGCACGTACAACCTGGCGTTCACCGACGGCACCACGATCGGCGTGAACGACGGCACCATCCAGATACAGCTGGCGCAGAACCGCAGCGAGACGACCGCCGAGTATACGCGTCGCCTGCGCGACGAGCTGCCGGCCGCGTTCCCCAGCGTGGTGTTCTACTTCCAGCCGGCCGACCTGGTGACGCAGATCCTCAACTTCGGCGTGCCGAGCCAGATCGACATCCAGGTGCAGGGCCGCGACCGCAAGGACAATCAGAAGATTGCCGCCGACATGGCGCATCGGATGGCGCAGGTGCCCGGCATCGTCGACGCCCACGTGCAGCAGGAGCTGGACGCGCCGGAGATGTTCTACACCATCGACCGTACCCGCGCGCAGGAGCTGGGGTTGACGGTCAACCAGGTCGCCAACGACCTCAACATCAGCCTGAGCTCGTCCGAGCAGGTCTCGCCCAATTTCTGGACCGATCCGGCGAACGGCATTCCCTACTACCTCGCGGTGCAGACACCCGAGTATCGGCTGCACGACAAGCAGGACCTCGACAACATCCCGATCGCCGGCTCGACGCAGGCCGACGGCTCGGTGGTGCCGGACCTGTTCGGCAACGTTGCCACCGCGCACCGCCAGTCGGTGCAGTCGGTCTACAACCAGACCAACATCCAGCCGGTCTACGACGTGTATGCCAGCGTGCAGAGCATCGACCTGGGCGGCGCGGAGACGGCGATCAACAAGATCGTCGCCGACGAGCGGACGCACCTGAAGGTGGCCGACACGATCAACATCCTCGGCCAGATCAGCTCGATGGACCAGGCGTTCGCCAACCTCACCGTGGGGCTGATCTTCGCTGCCATCTTCGTCTACCTGCTGATGGTGGTGAACTATCAGAGCTTCATCGACCCGCTGGCGGTGGTGCTGGCGCTGCCCGGCGCGGGCTCGGGCATCCTGCTGCTGCTGTTCGTGACGGGAACGACGCTGTCGGTGCCGTCGCTGATGGGAGCGATCATGGCGGTGGGTGTCGCCTCGGCCAACTCCATCCTGCTGGTGACGTTTGCGCGCGAGCAGCGGATGGAGGGGCTGGACGCGGTGCAGGCGGCGATCCTGGCCGGCACCACCCGGCTGCGGCCGGTCCTGATGACGGCGGCGGCCATGCTGGTGGGCATGGTGCCGATGGCGATCGGCGGGCCGGGCGAGGAACAGAACAGCGTGCTGGCCCGCGCGGTGATCGGCGGCGTGCTGGTGGGCACGATAACCACCCTGTTGTTCGTGCCCTACCTCTACTCGGTCTTCGGCCGCTTCGAGCGCGCCCCCGAAGGCCGGCAGCACGACCAGACCGCCAAGCAGAAACAGCCGGCCGAAGCGCACGGCCTGTCCCATCAGGGAGCCTGACCGATGAACCAAGTAAGCAAGACGCAGGCCGACGCAGCGCAGAACCGCTCTGTGCCCAAGCAAGGTGACGCTGCGCAGAACCGCTCCGTGCCGGAGCGTATGCCAGAGGGCGAGCCGCCGCGGGCCGACCCGGCGCGCGACAAGCGCCGCGGCCGCATTGCGCGGCTGCTCGGGATCGGTGCGGTGCTGGTAGTCGCAGCCATGGTTGGCGTGGGCGTCTGGACCCACACGGCAGTCAGCAACGACGCCCAGCAGGCGGCCAAGACCAGGCAGGCTGCGGTCCCCCAGGTGCGCACCATGCAGGTAAAGGCGGACAACAGCCCGCGTCAGGTGGACCTGCCCGGCACCATGCAGGCCTTCGACAGCTCTACGCTGTATGCGCGTGCCACCGGCTACATCGCCAAGCGCAACGTCGACATCGGCAGCCACGTGCATGCCGGCGACGTGCTGGCGACCATCGCGGCGCCCGACCTGGACCAGCAGCTGTCCCAGGCGCGTGCGCAGTACCTGCAGATGCAGGCGGCACTGCAGCAGGCCATCGCGCAGCGCGGGCTGGCCAAGGTGACCAACCAGCGCACCTCCCGCCTGGTGACCGAGGGCTGGGACAGCCGCCAGCAGGGCGACCAGGACCGCACCACGTTCACCTCGCAGACCGCGGCGGTGGGCGTGGCACAGGCCAACCTGGCCGCACAGCTGGCGGCGGTGAACCGGCTGGCGCAGCTGGTCGGGTTCGAACAGGTGGTCGCACCCTATAACGGCGTGATCACCGCGCGCGACATCGACGTGGGCAGCCTGGTCTCGGCGGACACCTCCACCGGGTCGGCGTTGTTCTCCATCGCACGGGCAGACGTGCTGCGCGTGCAAGTGTACGTGCCGCAGGAATACTTTTTCGGCTTGAAGGACGGCCAGGACGCCACGATGACGGTGCCGGAACTGCCGGGCCGCACCTTCCACGGCAAGGTGGCGCGCAACGCGGCGACGCTGGGGACCAGCACGCGCACGCTGCTGGCCGAAGTGGACGTGGAGAACCGCGACGGCATGCTGACACCCGGCCTGTACGGCATCGTGCACGTGTCCGAGCCGCGCGAGGAGCCGGTGATGACGGTGCCGACCCAGGCGGTGGTGTTCGGTCCCGGCGGCCTGACGGTGGCTGTGGTGGAAGACGGTAAGATCGTGATGCGGCACCTGGACGTGTCGGCTGACGACGGCGCGCAGGTGCGTGTGCGGGCGGGGTTGAAGGACGGGGACAAGGTGATACTGAACCCGCCGGTCAACTTAGTGGCCGGGGAGCGGGTGGACGCCAGCTAGGAGCAAGCAAACGGTCTCTTTCGAAAAAGACCAAGAAGACATGGTCTCCGGAGTACGCGCTGCAGGACACTCCGCGACAGCCGCGACAAAAGCTTTTTGCTTCTTTTTCTCGAAAAAGAAGCGCTTGCTTGCTTCGGAGTAAACGATGGACTTGACCGCCACGCTTCCCGCCGGCCTCACCGGCCTCGAGCAGCTCCGCCAGCTGATGCAGTCCGGGACTGTCGCGATCGGCGCCACGATGGGCTTCCGCATCATTGAGGCCGAGGACGGCCACGCCGCCTTCGAGGCGACGCCGAGCCTGTCCGTCTACAACCCGATCGGCACGGTGCATGGCGGGTTCGCAGCGGCGGTGCTCGATTCCTGCTGCGGCTGCGCGGTGCACACCAAGCTCTCGCCGACGCAGGGCTACACCACGCTGGAATTGAAAGTGGCCTACCACAAGGCGATCACCGCGCAGACCGGGGTGATGCGCGGCGTGGGCAGGGTGATCAGCTTCGGCCGGCGCGCGGCGTTCAGCGAGGCGACGCTTTGCGACGCTGCGGGGCGGCTATACGCGTCGGCAACGTCGACGCTGCTGGTGATGGAGCGCTGATCGGGCGAGCGCGCACGTGGCTGATGACAGGCAGGCCAGCAAGCAAGCGGTTCTTTTTTGAAAAAAAGAACCAAAAAACTTTTGTCTCTTTGCGCGCGCGTTTGCGGGAAGTGCCGCGACAGCAGGACCAAAAGTCTTTTGCTTCTTTTCTTCAGAAAAGAAGGCC
>CAXUIR010000191.1:0-5518 GCA_964251005.1 uncultured Acetobacteraceae bacterium
TTTTTTCAAAAAAGAAGGCCTTGCTTGCTTCGATCGGTCAAACTCCAGGCCCGTCGGTCTCACTTTAGCGGTCCGGCACTCCGGTCCTTCAATTCGCGCGTCATGCTGGTGGCTTCCGAGCCTTTCGCCGGCTTCTTGAATAGCGCCAGTCGTGGTTCTTTTTTTCAAAATAGAACTTCTTGCCTTCCTCTCGCGTCCCAGCCTCCACCCGCAAGGAGCCGCGCAAGATGGTCCGCACCCTCCCAACGCTGGCCGTGCTCCTGGGCGCCGCCGGCGTGATCCCGTTCCTCCTGCTGGGCGTAGGCTCGGTCGGCGCGGAGCAGAGCCACTCCCTCGCCGCAGCCCGCGGCCTGGTTGGCTACGGCGCCGTCATCCTGGCCTTCCTGGGCGGCGTACATTGGGGCTTTACCTTGGGCGAACCCGAGCAAGGACGGGCCGTGCGCGCGCGGCTCCTGCTGGGGGTGGCGCCGTCTCTCGTCGGCTGGGCGGCCGTGCTGGTCAGCATCGTCGCCGAACCTGCCCTCGCCCTGATCGTGCTGATCGCCGGCTTCATCGCCACCGTCGTCGTTGAGTCGCGCGCACAGAAACGAGACCTTATGCCAGGCGGCTACATGGCCATGCGCTGGGTCATCACCATCGTCGTCGTGGCCCTTTTAACCACGGTCACCGTCCTGCGCATGGCAGGCGCTCGCATTCTTTTGTGAAAAATGTCTTTATTTCGAGATTTCTTTATGCTTAATGAGATGTAAGTTTTCGCTCTGGAGCACCCGCAGATGACCGACGCAACCATCCTCGCTTTCCCGATCCAGTCGGTTCGCCAGCGCGACGAGGATCGCCTCAACAAGGCGCTCAGCGGCCTGCATGCCGCCCTGGCCGAGCAGAAGCTCGCACTCAGCGACTGGCGCTTTGCGATGACTGAACTCGGCATCGGCGTGGCCAGCCTGGGCCACGCGCTGACGACCTACCAGGACAGCCTCACCACCGTGGAGCAGCAGCTCTGCGGCATGCACTCCGAAGCAGTCAAACTCGAGCAGGTCGCTGCGGCTGCTTCCTGACCCGACGTCGCGCTGAGCCCTGACGAAGAAGACAAGGCAAGCGGTTCTTTTTTGAAAGAAGAACCAAAAAACTTTTGTCTCCGTTGGGTGTGCCGGGTTCGAGCCGCATTGTTCCAGCCGTCGAAAACTTTGTTCGTCGCTCTCTCGACCGTATTCGATCCGTCGGCACTACCGACCGCCGCAAACGACGAAGCAAAGTTTTTGGTTCTTTCCTTGAAAAAGAACCGCTTGCTTCCTTTTCCTGCAGCGTCCGACATCTAAGCTGTCCGAGCATGCCTCGCTTATATCGATTGTCTCAGGCCTCCACCGGTGACAGGCAAGCAAGCAGTTCTTTTTTGAAAAGAACCAAAAAACTTCTGCTCCTTAGGCTCGCGTTGCAGAACCTCCGCGACAGCAGGACCAAAATCTTCGCAAACTTCACACGCCGGCTGAACACGAACTCCGCCAGCTGCAGATCTCCGGTGCCATAAACCCATCCGTGCGCGACGCGCGCGGCATTACAAGCGCGGTCTTCAGCGGATGCGTCACGCCGCCATCTGTGCTGACATTTATTACGAACAGAAAACGTTGTCGGCGCATTCTTGTAGCTGCTCTATTTGATGAACTCTAGCGATTGGGCGACCGACTTATACCGACGCGCTTTGAGGCTGGCACACAGAAAGAAGCAGTCGTTTTTTGCAAAGAACTTCTACCACACCGAAGTCTCGGAGCGCTTGCTGATGCAAGCACACGTGCTGGTCATACCAGGCCCACCGCAGTGTGGGCTCGGAAGTAAGCCTGCGCCGCAGTGACGCCCAGTTCTTTGGGCACGTATGCTTGCACCAGTGTCGCCGCCTAAATACAGCGTGAGAACGAAAGCTTTTTAGTCCTCCATTTTGAAAAAGGACTGCTTGCTTTCTATGTGTCAGCCTCAAAGCGTGCTGGTGGTTGCGGCCTCCACCCGCCAGATAGCAGGCGTATGGTCAATAGGGCACATTGCGTATTCGCGATGTGCATAGATCCGTTGGCGGTTGGCAAAAGCGCCCGAACAGCGGTCGTGGCTAAATAAGCAAAGACGTCCGGCGGCGCTCTTGAGCATTTCTCTGAACAACGGTTCTGCTAACCATGCTCACCGTCCAGCGCATGGCAGGTGCTCACGTGCATGTGTGAAAGAAGTCTTTATTTAGAGACCGAGTCGTGTTTAATAAGACGGTAAGTTTCGCTCTGGAGCACACGACAATGACCGACCCAACCCTCCTCGCCTCCCCGGTCCAGACGATCCGCCAGCGTGACGAGGACCGTCTCAACAGGGCACTGTCCGGTCTCCAGACCGCCCTGTCCGAGCAGAAGCTCGCACTCAACGACTGGCGGTTTGCGATGACCGAGCTCGGGATCGGGGTTGCCAGCCTGGGTCACGCTCTAACGACCTACCAGGACAACCTCGGCATCATTGACCTTCAGCTGTGCGGCCTGCAAGTCGGTGCCGTAAAGCTCGACCAAGCTTCCGCAGGTATTGCGTAACCAGCAATTCCCAGTGTTGGATCTGTAACAAGCAAAGCAAGCACTTCTTTTTTGAAAAAAGAACAAAAAACTATTGCTCCCTTAGCGCGCGTTGCGGAACCTTCACGATAGCAGGGTGATGGTTCTCTGCTGCTGCTTTTTGCAAAAAAGCAGGCCGTGCGGCCACATAGCCTGCAAGTACTCTACAAGAGCCAGCGTTTCGAACTGCTGGTATATTACAGACGCTCAACCAGTCAGTCGTCGCACCAGCTACTGACAAGTTACCCCAGCCGGCTTTTATGCTGACTCACAGAAAGCAAGCAGTCCTTTTTTGAAAAGAAGGACCAAAAAACTTTTGACTCCGCTGTCGCGTGCTCTCCGGATAAATCTGCGACAGCGGAGACAAAAGTTTTTTGCTTCTTTTTTTTAAAAAGAAGGCCTTGCTTGCTTCGAGGCCGTCAAGCTCCAGGCCGTTGGCGCTAGTCAACGTCATAGCTACCAACAGTTCTTCGACGCGAGTCAAACCAACGACGTCGTAGCGCCTATCCTGCAAAGCTCGCGTCAATCAAGCGATTAAGCCGGACACCCTGATCCGCTTACGCCGGCTACAACTAAGACCAACGGTCTCAGATCTTGACCAGTTACACGCAAGCAGGCAGTTCTTTCGAAAAAAACCAAAAAACCATGTTCCTTCCGGCACACGTTGCAGGAAGATACTGCGACAGCAGGACCAAAAGTCTTTTGCTTCTTTTCTTCAGAAAAGAGGGCCTTGCCTTCCTTGCCGGACGTCGATGGGGCAGGCATCCAGGGCCGCCACCACAGACCTAATCCGCAGCGTCCGCCATCTCGCCCGGCTTGGCATGGGCCGCCTTGCGCATTGCATCCTCCACGTGCCGACTGAACACGAACTCCGCCGGCCGCTGTTTGTCCAGCGAGATCTCCGGCGCCATCGGCCCTTCCGTCCGCGACCCGCGCAGCAACACGCGCGCAATCTTCAGCGGGTTCTTCACGCTGTCCACCACGGCGGACGCTTCGTAGCCGGAATGCACCATGCAGTCGGCGCACTTCTCGTAGTTGCCGGTGCCGTAGCTGTCCCAGTCCGTGCTCTCCATCAGCTCGGTGAAGCTCTTCGCGTATCCCTCGCCCAGGAGGTAGCAGGGACGCTGCCAGCCGAACACGTTGCGTGTCGGGTTGCCCCACGGCGTGCAGTGGTATTCCTGGTTGCCGGCGAGGAAGTCCATGAACAGCGGGCTCTGGCCGAACTTCCAGCCACGCCCCACGCCGCGCTTGAGGATGTCGCGGAACAGCTGCTTGGTCTTCTGCCGACTGAGGAAATGCGCCTGGTCCGGCGCGCGCTCATAGGCGTAACCCGGCGACGTCATGATGCCGTCGATGCCGAGCGCGCTCACCTCGTCGAAGAACGCCGCCACCCGCTCGGGGTCCGCACCGTCGAACAGCGTGCAGTTGATCGAGACGCGGAAGCCGCGCGCCTTGGCCGCCTTGATGGCACTCACCGCACGGTCGAACGTGCCGCCCTGGCTCACCGCGCGGTCGTGCATCTCGCGATCGCCGTCCAGGTGGATGTCCCAGGCGAAGTACGGGTGCGGCTTGTACTGGTCGAGCTTCTTCTCGAGCAGCAGCGCGTTGGTGCAGAAGTAGATGAATTTCTTCCGCGCCAGGATCTTCTCGACGATCTCGGGCATTTCCTTGTGCAGCAACGGCTCGCCGCCGGCGATCGAGACGACGGGCGCGCCGCACTCGTCAACCGCGTCGAGCGCTTCCTTGACCGACAAGCGCTGGTTGAGGATGGGTGCCGGGTAGTCGATCTTGCCGCAGCCGCCGCAAGCCAGGTTGCATCGGAACAGCGGCTCAAGCATCAGCACCAGGGGGTAGCGCTTGCGGCCGGCCATGTGCTGCTTGACCACGTAGGCACCGACACGCAGCACCTGCTTCAGAGGAACCGACAATCCACTTTCTCCCGCGCAGCCACTTCGGACACCGACCCACTCGGCCGGGCGCCGTCATGGCGATCACTTCCATAGACCACGGCGAGGCTGACCGTGGTAGACGTCCGGCACATTGGGCGGCGCCGCACCGCTTGCGACCCCGGACACATTGCTTAACGCATCGCGTTGCGGCAGCACCACGCCGGCGCGCGAAAATCTGCCGAATTACCAACGCTCTGCGGCAATCGGGACACAGGGTTGCGCACACGCCGGTCCACCTGCGGCGGCCTACGGCATGAGCCCCGCCGGCAAGCAACGCGCGGACCTGCTGCTGACCGAACGCGGCCTGGCGGAAAGCCGCGCGCGTGCCCAGGCGCTGATCCTGGCCGGCAAGGTGTTCACCGGCGAGCGCCGCGTGGCCAAGGCCGGCGACCTACTGGCAACCGATTCGCCCGTCGAGGTACGTGGCGCCGACCACCCCTGGGTCTCCCGCGGCGGCCTGAAGCTGGACCACGCGATCTCCACCTTCGGCTTGTGCGCCGAGGGGCTGGTCTGCCTGGACCTCGGCGCGTCCACCGGCGGCTTCACCGACGTGCTGCTGCACCGGGGTGCCGCCAGGGTGCACGCCGTCGACGTGGGCCACGGCCAGCTCGCCTGGAAGCTGCGGCAGGATCCGCGCGTGGTGGTCCACGAGAAGACCAACGGCCGTCACCTGACTCAGGCGGCGCTGGGCGAGAGCGTGGGCGCGCTGGTCTGCGACGCCAGCTTCATCGGCCTGCGCACGCTGCTGCCGGCGCCGCTGGCCATCTGCGCCCCGGGCGCCTGGGCAGTGGCGCTGATCAAGCCGCAATTCGAAGCCGGGCCGGACCAGGTGGGCCGCCGCGGCGTGGTGCGCGACGAGGCGGTGCACCTGGCGGTGTGCGAGGCGGTGCGGGGCTGGTGGGATGCCCTGCCCGGTTGGGAGGTGCTGGGCATCGAGCCGAGCCCGATCACTGGTCCTGAAGGCAATCGCGAGTTTCTGATCGCAGCGAAGAAAGC
>CAXUIR010000192.1:0-3099 GCA_964251005.1 uncultured Acetobacteraceae bacterium
CCACTCCCCCGACCCTTTCGGCCCCACCCAGCGCCACGTCGACCTGCCCAAGATGCGCGCCGGCGGGCTGGACGCCGGCTGCTTCGCCGCCTTCGTGCCGCAGACCGCCCGCACGGCGGCTTTGTGCGACGAGGCGTGGGCGCGCGCTACCGCCATGCTGGAGACCATCCGCGCGCTGGGTGCGACCAGGCTCGGCATCACCGCGCGGGTGTGCACTACCGCGGCCGAGATCGAGCAGGCGCACGCGGACGGCGCGCTGGCCATCGTCCCCGCGGTGGAGAACGGCCACGCCATCGGCGAGGACCTCTCCCGCCTGGCCAGGCTGCGCGAGCTGGGCGTGGTCTACGTCACCGTCTCGCATAACGGCCACAACCTGCTGGCTGACAGCGCCAACCCGCGGCGCGACCTGGGCGACGCGGAGACCCTGCATGGCGGCCTCTCGCCGCTCGGCCGCGAAGCGGTGACCGAGATGAACCGGCTGGGCATCCTGGTGGACGTCTCCCACCTCTCGCGCCAATCCATGCTGCAGGCGCTGCAGCTTTCCACCAGGCCGGTGGTGGCGACGCATTCCTGCGCTACCGCCTTGTGCAACCACCCTCGCAACCTCGACGACATGCAGCTCGACGCGCTGCGCGACACCGAGGGGCTGGTGCAGATCACCGCCATGCCGCCGTTCCTGCGCGCCAAAGGCCGCTCGGACAACACCGGCGTTGCCGAGTTCTGCGATCACGTCGACTACGTGGTCAAACGCATCGGGCTGGCGCATTGCGGCATCAGCTCGGACTTTGACGGCGGCGGCGCGATCACCGGCTGGGCGGATGCGAGCGAGTCGCCGAACATTACGGCGGAACTGGTGCGGCGCGGATACGGGCACAGCGAGGTTGCGGCGTTGTGGGGCGGAAATTTCCTGCGGGTGATGCGGGCGGCTGAGGTCTAGGCAAGCGCTTCTTTTTTGAAAAAAGAAGCAAAAAACTTTTGCTTCCGCTGTCGCGCGCTCGCCGGAAAAATCCCCTACAGGGAGCAAAAGTTTTTTGGTCTTTTTTTCAAAAAAGAACCGCTTTCTTCCTTACCCTTTATCGTAGATATACAAATACGGCGAGTTAGCCCCATCCGACCCGTAGCTCAATGAGAGCTGCCCGTTGGTCAGCGCAGCGCTGGTAAAGCCCGACAGCGTGATCGACGCTTCCGGCTTCCCCGCGTCCGTCGCGTGCAGCGTCAGTCCGGTGTAGCCGGCGGCACCCTCGCCATCCACCCAGCCGAGCGAGAAGCCGGCCTGCGTCACGCCGAAGATGGTGGCGGCGTCGCCGACGTGGAAGTTGGCGATGGTGTCCCAGATCGAGGCGGTGGCGTTGCGGTCGTCGGTGAAGAACGTGTCGGTGCCGGAGCCGCCGACCAGGAAGTTTGATCCGGTGCCGCCGTCCAGCACGTTGGTGCCGCCCGACGCGGCGATGGCGTCCTCGCCGCTGCCGGTGTGGATGAACCAGCTGGCGGTGTTGGCGGTGACGTTGAGGTTGTCGGCGCTGATGTTGAGGTACTGGTCGCTCAGCCCTGCTACCGGCCCGCTATAGGGGGCCGCCTGCGGGTCCACCTGCTCGCCGTTGGAGGTGTCGGAGACGGTCAGCGCGGGGCCGGTGCCGTCGTCCTGCGCCACCCAGGACTCGATCTGCTGCAGCACCGCGGCGGTGATCTGCACGTCGTTGCCGTTGACGGTGTCGTCGGACACGTCCGGGTCGTAGCTGGAGACCAGGCCGATCACCGTGGGCTGGCCGTCCGTGTTGGTGATCCAAACCGGGCCGCCGCTCGACCCCTCGCCCAGCGAGGCGCCGCCGTAGAGCGTGAGGCCAGGGTCGACACTGTCGTAGCCGGTGTAGCCGATTTGCACGCCGTCCCGTTCGCCCGGGTAGCCGGAGGTGGTGGCGGTGACGGTCTGCTGCGGCGCGGTGTCGCCGTAGTCGGAGATCAGCGAGAAGGCGGTCACGCCGGTGAACGGATGGGCGAGGTGGATGATCGCGTAGTCGCTCTGCGAGGTCGCGAGCGTCTCCATGCCGTTGGCATCGTCGATCGGGTTGTAGTGGGCGACGGTGCCGGCCGACTGCGATGTCGCGTAGCCGCCGTAGCCGTTGTAGCCGCTGCTGACCACGATGTCGGTGGCGACGCCCACGCCTGTCTGGTAGGCGACGTGGCTGGCGGTGAGCACCTCGTCGGGCGAGATCAGCACGCCGCTGGCCTGGTAAGCCTGGCTGCCGAGGTTGAAGGCGATGTAGACGACGCCGTCGTTCGGCGGCGCGGTGGCCGACACCGGGTCGCCGACGTCATCGGCGCTGTCCGTCAACGTTGCCAGCGGCAAGGGTGCCACCGCCGGCGCGTCGTACGCGGCCTGCGTTGCCGCCGGCTTCAACCAGGACCCGGGGTTGAGCCAGGCAAGATAGGCCATGTCGTCCGGTCCCGCGGGTCGTTACGTCGATGATTTACCGCAACTATTGGCAGCTCACAATCATCCTGCTGCTCACGTCCGCGTCAGTAATGCCAGCCGGCGTTGAGGCTGGCATTCGCAAGGTTAAGAAAGGCCTTCTTTTTTGAAAAAAAGAAGCAAAAAACTTTTGCTCCTGCTCCTGCGCCTACGATACGGTCTGGTTTGGTTCTGCCGGCGTGTGTGCCTGCATCACGAGCCCTCTCCTTGATGCGGGCCTGGGGATAAAAGTTTTTGGTTCTTTTTTCTAAAAAGAACCGCTTGCTTCTTCTGTCACCGGCGAAAACCTGAGACGGTTGGGTATCCGACGTGCGGCTCAGCCCACCTTCAGGTCGTTGCGTATCGCGTCGAGGTCGGCGCCCGCGAGCAATGCCAGTCGCTGCTCCCACTGCGCCACGCCGGGGATGCGCACCGGGTTACGCCGCAGCAGCTCGCGCTTGAGGAAGGGCGAGCCGCACTGGTCCAGCAGCACGTCCCAGAACGAATGCGTGGGGTTGAGCGGTTGCCCCGAGGTGATCGCCTCGCACAGCCGCTGCAGGTAGTCGCGCTCGACCGCGAGCAGGGCGTCGCTGTCGGCCAGGCGGGCTTGCGCGGCCGCGAGCGCACGCTCCGCCGCCGCGCTGTAGGGG
>CAXUIR010000192.1:3109-4074 GCA_964251005.1 uncultured Acetobacteraceae bacterium
CTGTAGGGGCACATGGCCGCCACCCGGAGCCCGGCCCGCAGCAGCGCCTGGGTCAGCCGGACCTCGCCGTTGGCAATCACCATGCTGCGCGGCTGGCTGGGCAGCAGCCGGCGCCAGAACGCGGCGAACGCCGGCGCCCGCAAGGCCCGCGCACCGATCCAGACGTAGTAGGTCTGCAGGTGGTAGCGCATGTCCCAGCTCTCGGTGACGCCGAACACGTCGGCACCGCTGCCGGCGGCAGCTGCGTCCACCCGGGCGAGGCCGCCGAACGGGCCGTAACAGGAATCGTTCATCAGAACGAGGCTGCCGAGCCCGCCCAGGTCGCCAAGCCGGGCGATGCCGTCCTTGTAGGCGCCGAAATCGTGGCCGAAATTGTGCCGGTGCACCACCTCCCGCACGTGCGGGCGCAGCCTGGCCTGGTGAGTCGCGCTCAACTGGGGCGAGTTGGAGATGAAGGTGACCCGGCGCCCGGCCTGGGCCAGCGCGGCCACCTGCGCCACCACGTAGTCCTCCACCAGGCTCCAGCGGTGATAGGACACGTAGATGGCAGCATGCTGGCTGCCGGCGTGCGGGTCGTCGCCGGCGCAGACGGCGCGCACCGGCGGGAGCAGGCGGACGAGAGACGAGCAGGCGTAGGCCCAGGCCTGGCGCAAAACCCAGCGCGGCCCGATCGGGAACGCGCGGCGGGGTGCGGTGCGGTGGGAGCGCATGGGTGCGGCAGACCTAGACGCACGGCGCGGGGGTTGTCCACGTGGGCGACAAGCAAGCGAAGGCCTTCTTTTTCGAGAAAAAGAAGCAAAAAGCTTCTGCTGCGGCTGTCGCGGACGGCTGAAACGACATGTTTCATCCTGGCGCACCCACAGGAAGCAGCAGTTTTTTGGTTCATTTTTCAAAAAAGAACCGCTTGCTTGCGAAGGCCTTCTTTTTCGAGAAAAAGAAGCAAAAAGCTTCTGCTGCGGCTGTCG
>CAXUIR010000192.1:4174-5496 GCA_964251005.1 uncultured Acetobacteraceae bacterium
CGGACGGCTGAGACGACATGTTTCATCCTGGCGCACCTCCGGGAGACAAAAGTTTTTTGGTTCTTTTTTTCAAAAAAGAACCGCTTGCCTTGCTTCGGGTGCCGTCTGATGTGCGGCATCGCTGGCATGGCCGTGGCCCAGGACGCGCCGCCGCCGGCGCCCGGCGTGCTGGATAGCCTGTCGCGTGCGATGAGCCACCGCGGGCCGGACGGCAGCGGCAGCGCGGTGTTCGGGCAGTCCGCCCTGCTACACCTGCGGCTGGCGATCATCGACCTGCAGGGCGGCGCACAGCCGTTTCACGCGCAGTCCCGCTCGCTGGTGGCCAACGGCGAGATCTACAACCACGTAGAGCTGCGCGCCGGCATGGACGGGATTGCGTTCGAGAGCCGCAGCGACTGCGAGCCGCCGCTGCACATGTTCGCCGCCGATCCGGACGGTTACGCACGGCACCTGCGCGGCATGTTCGCGATCGCCATCCACGACCGTGCCGGACGCACGCTGACGCTGACGCGCGACCCGTTCGGCATCAAGCCGCTGTATTGGACGTACGCGGCGGGCGGCGTGGCGTTCGCGTCCGAACCGCAAGCGCTGCTGCAAGCCGGGTTGGCGCCGCGCGCCGTGCGCCGTGCCGCGCGCGACGAGCTGTTGCAGATGCAGTTCACCTGCGGCGCGGAGACGATCTTTCCCGGGGTGTTTCGGGTTCTGCCTGGCGAGAGCTTGCGTTTTGCTGACGGCAGACTGGTGGACCGCAGCCGGGTTGCCGCTTTGCCGGCCGGATCGCCGGAGGAGATTGCCGAGGCGGACGCGCTGGACAGGTTGGACCGCGCGTTGATGGACAGCGTGGAGCTGCACCAGCGCAGCGACGTGCCGTACGGCATGTTTCTCTCCGGCGGGATCGACAGCGCTGCCGTGCTGGCGTGCATGGCGCGACTCAATCCGCGGCCGGTGCTGGCCTACACCGCGGGTTTCGACGTGCGCAATGCGGCCGACGAGCGCGCGGCGGCCGGGGCGATGGCAAGTGCGGTGGGCGCGCGGCACGAGACAGTGCTGATTACGCGCGAGATGGTGTGGGCGCATCTGCCAAAGATCGTGGCCTGCGTTGACGATCCGACGGCCGACTACGCGATCATTCCCACCTGGTTCCTGGCGCAGCGGGCGCGGCAGGACGTGAAGGTGGTGCTGTCCGGCGAGGGCGGCGACGAGGTGTTCGGCGGCTACGGGCGATATCGCAGTGCCATGCGTTCGTGGTGGCTGGGCGGGCGGATCATGCGGGCGCGCGGCACGTTCGACGAAACGCGGTTGACGCAATAGTGGCAATCGAA
>CAXUIR010000193.1:0-5478 GCA_964251005.1 uncultured Acetobacteraceae bacterium
CCATCGACCTGACCGCCCAGGCGCGCGCCAAGAAGATCGACAACGTGGTCGGCCGCGACGGCGAGATACGCCAGGTGATCGACATCCTCTCGCGCCGGCGGCAGAACAACCCGATCCTGGTGGGCGAGGCCGGCGTCGGCAAGACCGCCATCGTGGAAGGCTTCGCCATGCGTGTGGCGGCCGGCGACGTGCCGCCCGGCCTGGCCGGAGTCAGCGTGCGCTCGCTCGACCTCGGCCTGCTGCAAGCCGGTGCCAGCGCGCGCGGCGAGTTCGAGACGCGGCTGAAGGGGGTGATCGCCGACGTCAAGGCGTCGTCGCAGCCGGTGATCCTGTTCATCGACGAGGCGCACACGCTGATCGGCGCCGGCGGCAGCGCCGGGCAGGGCGACGCCGCCAACCTGATCAAGCCGGAACTCGCCCGCGGCGAACTGCGCACGATCGCCGCCACCACCTGGGCGGAATACAAGAAGTATTTCGAACGCGACGCCGCGCTGACCCGGCGTTTCCAGACCGTCAACGTTGCCGAGCCGGAACACGAGATCGCGGTGGCGATGATGCGCGGCCTGGTCCCCGCGCTGGAGAAACATCACGGCGTGCGCATCATAGAGGAAGCGCTGTCGGACGCGGTGCGCCTGTCTGCGCGCTACATCCCGGCGCGCCAGTTGCCGGACAAATGCGTGAGCCTGCTGGACACCGCCTGCGCCTCGGTCGCCATCGCGCGCACCACCGCGCCGGCGCCGCTGGAGGACGCCGAGCGCCGGCTCGAGCGCCTGCAGGCGGAGCTCGAATCCGTGGTGCGCGAACAGCTCGCCGAACGCCAGGCCGCCATCGAGACCGAGCTGACCGCGACGCGCGCCGAGGCCGATGCCCTGCGCGCGCAGTGGCAGGCCGAGTGCGCGCTGATCGCCGAGCTGGAAGAGGCCGAAGCGAAGGGTGCGGACACCGCCGAGCTGCGCGCCCGCCTGTCCGCGTTGCAGGGCGAACAGCCGATGGTGCCGCGCCGGGTCGACCGCGACGCGGTGGCCGGCGTGGTCACCCGCTGGACCGGCATCCCGGTGGGCCGCATGCTCACCTCCGACATCGACAGCGTGCTGAGCCTGGAGGACGCGCTGCGTCGTCGCGTCATCGGGCAGGACCACGCGCTGCGCACCATCGCCGATGCGGTGCAGATCAGCCGCGCCAACCTCGCCGACCCGCGCAAGCCGGTGGGCGTGTTCCTGCTGGTGGGCACCAGCGGTGTGGGCAAGACCGAGACCGCGGTGGCGCTAGCCGAACAGCTCTACGGCGGACCGCAGAGCCTGACGGTGGTCAACCTCAGCGAGTTCAAGGAGGAGCACAAGGTCAGCATGCTGGTGGGCTCGCCCCCCGGCTACGTGGGTTACGGCGAGGGCGGCGTGCTGACCGAAGCCGTGCGCCGCCGCCCGCACGGCGTGCTGCTGCTCGACGAGGTGGAAAAGGCGCATTCCGGCGTGCAGGACGTCTTCTACCAGATGTTCGACCGCGGAACGTTGCGCGACGGCGAGGGCCGCGACATCGACTTCCGCCACACCACGATCATCCTGACCGCCAACGTCGGCTCCGACCTGATCGCCGCGCTGGCCGCCGATCCGGACACCATGCCGGACGCCGCCGGACTGGAGATGGCGTTGCGTCCGGAACTGCTGAAGGTGTTCAAGCCGGCGTTCCTCGGGCGCCTGGTAGTGGTGCCATACCTGCCGCTTTCCGACGCGGTGTTCGCCGAAGTCGTGCGCCTGCAACTTGACCGTGTGCGCGCGCGCGCCGAGGAGACCTACGGCACGCAGATTGTGTTCGATCCCGGATTGTTGACCCAGGTGGCGCAGCGTGCGCGCGGGACCGAGATCGGCGCGCGCGCGGTGGAGCAGATGATCGCGCGCGAGCTGCTGCCGTTGCTCTCCCGGCATTTCCTGGAGAGCCTGGCGGGCGGTGCCCGGGTGAGCAGCCTGCGCATCGAACTGGACGCGGCGGGCCGTTTCGCGGTAGACGGTTCGTCGCTGCACGAAACGAGTCAACTTGTAACGGAACCATCGTTGCCAACACTCGTAGAGACCGCGGAGGCCTCGGGGGACTAGGGTCATCCGCAAGCCAGCGCGCGGCCAGGACGCAGTGGCGTCCGCCAGGCCATGTCGCTTCCAGAACGGCGCGCGACGTCGCGTGCAGTACGAAAGGGTCACACAATGCCGATCTACCTGAAGCTTGACGGCGGCGAGCAGCCGATCACCGGAGACGCCACCCAGACCGACCACCAGGGTTGGATGGACATCACCTCGATGCACTGGTCGGTCAACCGCAACGTCAGCACCACCGTCGGTGCGTCGTCCAACCGCGAGGCGTCAGAGCCGAACCTGTCCGAGGTGACGCTGACCAAGATCAGCGACAGCTCGCACGCAGCGCTGTATCAGGCCGCGACCTCCGGCAAGCAGCCGATGACCGCGACGATCGACCTGGTCAACACCGGCAACCCGGGCAAGGTGTACTGCCAGTACATCCTGCAAAACACCATCATCTCCGGCTTCACCGCCGGTTCCAGCGGCGACCGTCCGAACGAGACGGTGACGCTGAACTTCACGCAGAAGAACGTGAACTACACCAAGGAAGACGCCAACGGCAGCCCGACCGTGTCGCGCGCCAGCTACAACCAGGCGTCCGCCCAGGCGACCTAGCGCGCGTTGCGTCCCGCACGGGGCGTAGGACGCGATGCGTGTGCGGCGGGGGCGAGCGCCTCCGCCGCCTTCTATGTTCGAAGCGGAGGTGCGCCATGGCTGACGCGCCACCAGGCAAAGTTTTATCGTCCGCAGCGGCAGGGAAACTGCTCGAAGGCGTGGACGACCCGTTCCGTGTTGCGCTACATGGCCGTTACGATAACGGTATAGTAGCGGTGATGCTGGGCGAGAGCGGGCAGTCTGCCCAAACCTTATTTTTTTCCAACTCGGGCGCGCAGGGTCGCACCCTGCTGTCGCTGCAGGCGGCTGGCCAATCCGATGTTTCGCGGGCCGGCCGCGGCATCATGGTGAACTCGGTCAGCCTGGCCGACGGTGCGGCGCAGGGCGTCTCGATTACCGAACAAATGCTTGGCACGAGGGAGTTCGACGGGTTGTCGGACGTCAGCGCGCTGGTGTCCGGCGTGGTGTTCGCGTCGGCCGGTTGCGGTCACGCCGGGGTGCGCAGGTCGACGACCGCGCGCCAGGGAAGGCTCGGCGTCGCGGGTCGCATTGGGGCGGCCGATGCTCGTCATCGAGACCGGCCTTGCGGGGCTGGGCTGATGCTTGGTGGTTGCGTTAAGGTTTCGCCGCTATACCAGGCGGGAATGACGTGGCATGCGCTCGGCAAGCGTTCTTTTTTGAAAAAAAGAACCAAAAAACTTTTGCTTCCTGAGTACGCGTTGCGGAGAGGTCCGCGACAGCCGTGCAAAAGTTTTTTTGCTTCTGTTTTTTCACAAAAAGAAGCGCTTGACTGCCCCTGATGGACGGCACACCCGCCTACTCTCAAACCAACCGCCAACTCGCCATCCAGACCTCCCTGGGCGAGAACATGCTGCTGCTCGAAGGCATGGACGGCTCCGAGGGCCTGTCCTCGCTGTTCGGCTTTCAGCTGCGCGTACGCGCAATGGCTGACTCGATTGACCCGGCGCAGCTGATCACCAAACCGGTCGACTGGCAGTTGGCGCTGGACGGCGGCGGCTGGCGCAACTTCAACGGCATGGTGTGCAGCTTCTCCGGCGGCGAGGCGATGGCGCGCGGCCAGCGCAGCTACACGCTGATGGTGGTGCCCTGGCTGTGGTTCCTGCAGCATCGTCAGGACAGCCGGGTGTTCCAGAACAACACCGTGCCGCAGATCGCCGCCACCATCTTCACCGAACTGGGTTTCAAGGACTTCGACACTAGCGGGCTGGCACAGGAATACAAGCCGAGGTTGTATTGCGTACAGTATCGGGAGTCGGACTTCAACTTCGTCTCCCGCCTGTTCGAGGAAGAGGGCATCTTCTACTACTTCGTGCACCAGCAGGGCCGCCACGTGCTGATGCTGTGCGACGGCGCGCATGCCTATCGCGACGTGCCGGACGGCACCCTGCCGTACAGCCCGTCGGCCATCTTCCACAACAGCGTCAGCGCCTGGACGCACCACCAGACGTTCCGCTCCGGCCGCGCCACCACCAGCGACTACGACTTTCAGAACCCGGGCAACTCGCTGGTCACCACCACGACGGGTCTCTCGCCGATCCCCAACGCCGACCAGTATGAGATTTTCGACTTCCCCGGCCGCTACACGCAACGCGACCGCGGCGAGGGAATCAGCTCGCGCCTGATCGCCAGCCACGAGAAGGGGCAGGACACCGTCTCGTCGGCGGGCAACGCGCGCACCATCAGCCCCGGCGGGCGGTTCCAGCTCGAAGCCCATCCGATCGCCGCGGAAAACGTGAAATACGTGGTGGTCTCCATCGCGCACCACGCGACCGACCCGACCTTCGAGAGCGTCGGCAAAGGCGCGCCGAAATACCAGAACACCTTTACCTGCCTGCCGGCGACCACTGACTTCGTGCCTGAGCAGCGCTCGGAAAAGCCGGTCATCCCTGGCATGCAGAGCGCGGTGGTGGTGGGACCCGCCGGCGAGGAAATCTACACCGACCGTTACGGCCGCATAAAGGTGCAGTTCCACTGGGATCGGAAAGGCAAGTCCAACGAAACCAGCTCGTGCTGGATACGCGTGGCGCAGCCCTGGGCCGGGCGCGGCTTTGGCGCCCAGACGATCCCGCGCGTCGGCATGGAAGTGGGTGTGATGTTCATGGAAGGCGACCCCGACAACCCTGTCGTGGTCTGCTGCATGCCGAACGCCAACACCATCCCAAGCATCAAGCTGCCGGACGAAAAGGAGAGCACGTCGTTCCGCACTGCGAGCAGCCCCGGCGGCGGCGGCTTCAACGAGCTGACGATGAACGACAAGGCCCGCGCGGAAGAGATCTTCATGCACGCGCAGAAGGACTTCACCCACATGGTGGGCAACAACCACCGGCTGAACGTCGGCAACGTGCTGGCGCAGTCGATCGAGACGCTGTGGCTGTCCACGGTGCACGACAGCCTGATCGAGAAGACGCAGGACCACATCCTGATCCAGCACCAGGACAGCCAGATCTACATGGACGCCACCGGCATCCGCATCAGCTTCGGCCCCGACCACATCCTGACGCTGAACGCGCAAGGCGTGCACGTGCATTCGGCGGTGCAGGTGGATCTCTCGCAGGGCGACCCGCAGGCGCCGCCGAACTCGGTGTCGGTGAACGCGCCAGGCGTGGAGACCAAGGGCGGCGTGGTGCTGACGACGGCGGGCAACGGCGCGTCAAAGATCGAGATGGGGACGAGCGGGATTGCGCAGACAGGGCCGAAGATATGGCTGAACTCGTGAGCAAGAAAGCGCTTCTTTTTCGAGAAAAAGAAGCAAAAAGCTTTTGCTTCCGCTGTCGCG
>CAXUIR010000194.1:0-5418 GCA_964251005.1 uncultured Acetobacteraceae bacterium
CTGCCGGCAGGCGGCGTCGAAGGACGCATCCGGCAGCGGCAGCAAAGGGTCGGCGTTGAGGTCAGCCACGAACCAGCGCGACAGCCGCGTGTTGGCGGCGAGTTCGGATGCGTTCATGCCGTGGCCCACCACCGAGGCGTAGGACGCTTTCGCCGGCAGGTGGCTGACCCAGCTGCTCTGCAGGTCGAGGATGTCGCCGCCTGCCGGCAGCAGCTCCGCGTAGAGTGCGGTGACGGCCGCTATGGCGCCGTCGTCGATGTGAGTGACGAAGCGTGGCTGCGCGTAGAACGCGGTGTCGGGCGACGGGTCTGCCTTGTCAAAGGCGGCAGGGTCGAGGTCGAGGATGGTTTGCATGTCGGCGATATCAGGCCGGGAGGCGCGTCACAAAGGCCTTCTGTTTTGAAAAAAAGAAGCGAAAAGATTTATCCGGCTGTCGCACACTCTCCGCACCACGCGCCTAAGATAGCAAAAGTTTTTTGGTTCTTTTTTTCAAAAAAGAACCGCTTGCTTTCTCCTCTAGGGAAACCGCGCATGTCCGAAGATGCAGCCGCCATCGCAGAGCGTTTGATCGATCCCGAGCTCGTCCCGCTGCGCGACTCGATGCCGCCGATCGCGCTGACGCGCGAGGTACTGCCCACGCTGCGCCCCGCGATCATCGAGATGCTGGCCACGGCGGGGCCGCGGCATCCCGGCACCGAGGTCGACGAACACGTCGTGCAGGCCGAGGGCGCGCCCGGCGTTCGTGTGCTGCATTACCGGCCTGCCAATGCGCAGGGCGTGTTGCCCGCCATCCTCCACATCCACGGTGGCGGCTACGTCATGGGCGCGCCGGAGATGAACGACGTGGACAACAGCCGCCTGGCCAGCGAGCTGGGGTGCCAGGTCTTCTCCGTCGACTACCGGCTTTCGCCGGAGACGGCCCATCCCGGTCCGGTCGAGGATTGCTACGCGGTCCTGCAGTGGTTGCACGCATCTTCCGATGCGCTGGGCATCGACCCTGCACGCATAGGGGTGAAAGGCGAGAGCGCTGGCGGCGGGCTGGCCGCGGCGTTGGTGTTGCTGGCGCGGGACCGGCGCGGGCCGCCGGTTGCCTTTCAGCATCTGATCTACCCAATGCTCGACGACCGAACGTGCACGAAAGGTGACCTGCCGAGCTTCGCCGGCAGCATCGGCTGGACCCCCGAACTCAACCGCTTCGGCTGGTCCAGCCTTCTCGGCCATGAACCAGGAGGCGCGGACGTCTCCCCCTACGCCGCCTCCGCCCGCGCCGGCGACCTGTCCGGCCTGCCGCCGGCCTACATTTCCGTGGGCACGCTGGATCTGTTCCTCGAGGAGGACCTGGACTACGCCGCCCGGCTGTACCGGGCCGAGGTGCCGGTGGAACTGCACGTGTGGCCTGGAGCGCAGCACGGGTTCGAGCGGGCGGTGACGGCGCGGGTTTCTGTAGCTGCGATGCAGGCTAGCCAGGCGGCTCTGCGCCGGGCTTTGCACGGGTAGAAAGCAAGCGGTTCTTTCTGAAAGAAGAACCGCTTCCGCTGTAGCGCGCTCGCCGGACAGAACCGCGACAGCCGCGACAAAGCTTTTTGCTTCTTTTTCTCGAAAAAGAAGGCCTTCCTTGCCCGCTTTCCCCACCCCGACTAGACACCTCCCTCCCGCCAAGCCCCGGAGCCGTCGCCATGGCCAGCTACCAGTATGTCTACGTGATGAAGGACCTGACAAAGTCCTATCCGGGCGGCCGCGAGGTGTTCAAGGGCATCACCCTCTCGTTCCTGCCGGGCGTGAAGATCGGCGTGCTGGGCGTCAACGGCGCCGGTAAGTCCACGCTGATGAAGATCATCGCCGGCATCGAGACCGAGTACGGCGGCGAGGCCTGGGCCGCCGAGGGTGCCCGCGTCGGTTATCTCAGCCAGGAGCCTTACTTGGACCCGGAGAAGACCGTGTCCGAGAACGTGGCCGAGGCGTTCGGCCCGCTGCAGCAGGCGCTGACCCGGTTCAACGAGATCTCCGACCGCTTCGCGCTGCCGATGGAAGACAGCGAGATGGAGACGCTGCTCGCCGAGCAAGCCACACTGCAGGAGAAGATCGACGCGGAGGACGGCTGGGACCTCGACCGCCGCATCGAGATCGCGCTCGACGCGCTGCGCTGCCCGCCGCCGGACTCCAACGTGACGCGACTGTCCGGCGGCGAGCGCCGGCGCGTCGCACTGTGCCGGCTGCTGCTGGAAAAACCCGATTTGCTGCTGCTCGACGAACCCACCAACCACCTGGACGCGGAAAGCGTGTCGTGGCTGGAAAAGACGCTGCGCGACTACGAGGGCACCGTGATGGTGGTCACCCACGACCGCTACTTCCTCGACAACGTGACGAACTGGATCCTGGAGATCGAGCGCGGCCGCGGCTACCCGTTCGAGGGCAACTACTCGAGCTGGCTGGAACAGAAACGCAAGCGGCTGCAGCAGGAAGAAAAAGAAGAGAGCGCGCGGCAACGCTCGCTCACCACCGAGCTGGAGTGGATCCGTGCAAGCCCCAAGGCGCGGCAGACCAAGAGCAAGGCGCGCATCGCGAAGTACGAGGAGATGCAAGCCAAATCGGCAGAACTCGCCGGCAGCACGGCGGAGATCATCATCGCCCCGCCGCCGCGGCTGGGCGGTACCGTCATCACCGCGGACAAGCTGCGCAAGGCCTACGGCAACCACCTGCTGATCGACGACCTGGACTTCAAGCTGCCGCCGGGCGGCATCGTCGGCGTGATCGGGCCCAACGGCGCCGGCAAGACCACGCTGTTCCGCATGATCACCGGCCAGGAGACGCCTGATTCGGGCGAGCTGAGGGTCGGCGAGACGGTCAAGCTCGGCTACGTGGACCAGAGCCGCGACGACCTCGACGGCGAGAAGACCGTCTGGGAGGAGATCTCCGGCGGCACCGACGTGTTCTACATCGGCAAGAAGGCGGTGCCGTCCCGCGCCTACGTGGGCGCGTTCAACTTTAAGGGCTCCGACCAGCAGAAGCGCGTCGGCATCCTGTCGGGCGGCGAGCGCAACCGCGTGCACCTGGCCAAGATGCTGAAGCAGGAAAGCAACGTCATCCTGCTCGACGAGCCGACCAACGACCTCGACGTGGACACGTTGCGCGCGTTGGAAGAGGCGATCAGCGAGTTTGCAGGCTGCTGCGTCATCATCAGCCACGACCGCTGGTTCCTCGACCGGCTGGCGACGCACATCCTGGCCTTCGAGGGCGACAGCCACGTCGAGTGGTTCGAGGGCAACTTCCAGGCCTACGAAGAGGACAAGCGACGACGGCTGGGCGCTGATTCGACCGAGCCGCACCGGATCAAGTACCGGCCGCTCGCTAGGTAGCAAGAAAGCAAGGCCTTCTTTTTTGAAAAAAAGAAGCAAAAAACTTTTGCTTCCGCTGTCGCGGACTTCTCCTGCGAGCGCGCGACAGCGGAGGCAAAAGTTTTTTGGTTCTTTTTTTCAGAAAAGAACTGCTTGCTTCTCTTGCCGATGATCCGCACCGCGCGACTGACGTTGGAGCCTGTCAGCGGTCAGGACCTCGAAAGCCTCATCGCGCTGAAGGCAGACCCTCTCGTCTACGGCCAGATGCTGGGCGGCGTGCGGTCGCACTGGCAGGTGGTCGAAGAGCTGGCGGAAGACCGCGCGTTCTGGTCCCTGCACGGCGTAGGCATGTTCGCCATCCGCGAGGGGGTCGCGTTCCAGGGCACCACCGGCATCCACGACCGCCCGGACGGCCGTGGCCTGGCGCTGCGCTTCGCCGTGTGGCCGGAAGCGCGCGGCCGCGGCCTGGGGCGCGAAGCGGCGTCCGCGGCGTTGCGGTTCGCGCACGACCGGATCGGTGTGCCGCGCGTCATCGCCGTGGCGCGCGGCGACAATTTCGGCTCGCGCATGGTGCTGGGGTCCATCGGCATGCGCGAGTGCGATGCGTTCCTGCGCGATGGACACCTGATGCTGGTTTATGAGAGCCTGGCTGCGGAGTGAAGAAAGCAAGGATTTCTTTTTTGAAAGAAAGAAACAAAAAACTTTCGTCAGCGCTGTCTTGGCCGTGTGGAACGACACGTCTCGACCCGGCACACCTACAGGCGCAAAAGTTTTTTGGTTCTTATAGAAAAAGAACTTGCTTGCTTCTGCTTCTCTGCGCCGCCTCCCCAGTCTCCAACCAACCCACCATCGAGCAGGTGCTGCAGGACAGCGCCGCCGACTGGTCCCGCGGCGACCTGCCGGCCTTCATGCGCTCTTACGAGAACGCGCCCGAAACCGCGTTCGTCACCGGGCACGGCCTGCTGAAAGGCTACGACGCGCTCAGCCAACACTATGCAAAGGCGTACGGCACCGGCAAAGCGATGGGCAAGCTGTCGCTCAGTGTGATCGAAGACCGGCCGCTCGGGACGGACTTTGCACTGGTCACTGGCACTTTTACGCTAAAGCGGGCGGCGGCTGACGCGCAGGGAGTGTTTACCCTAGTGTTTCACCACACCGCGTCAGGGTGGAAGATCGCGTACGATCATACGTCGTAAGAAAAGCAAGCGCTTCTTTTTCGAGAAAAAGAAGCAAAAAGCTTTTGTCTTGGCTGTCGCGGTTCTCTCCGGTGAGCGCGCGACAGCGAAGACAAGAGCTTTTTGGTTCTTTTTTCAAAAAAGAACCGCTTGCTTCCTTAACTCGTGGTGTCCAACTGCCGCTGCAGCGCCGTCAGCAGTGCCGGTATGCTGCCGCCGTTGCGCGAGAGGAAGCTCGCGTAATCGCTACGCTGCGTCAGCCGCAGGCTGGTGCCCTCGGCGACAACGTCGATCACCTTTGGTGCGCCGCCGGTCTCCACTACCCACTGCACGTTTGCCGTCGGCGCGTTCGGGCGCACGATCTCGGTAGCCACCAGCGCGTTGCCGCCCTCGCTGGTCTCGCCGTGCATCGTGTAGCTGACGCCCTTGTACTGTCCCAGGTGGCCTGCGATGTTGTTCAGCAGCACCTGATGGAAGATGGTGGTGTATTGTCCCTGCTGCGCCGGGCTGGCCGAGGCCCAGTAGCGGCCCAGGCAGAAGCGGGCGATCTTCGCCACGTCGACGTTGCGGTCGATGACCGGGCCCAGCGCAGCCTTCTTCTGCGCGTAGGGAAGCGGGCCGTTGACGATAGCCACCAGGTCGTCGGCGAAGCTGCGCACGAAGCCTTCGGCCGAACCGGACTGCGCGCCGGCCGGGTGCAGCGCGCCGGTGGCGAGCAGCAGGGCGGCGGCGCCGGACAGGGCCAGGAGGGTACGGCGGGTCAGCATCGGCATCTGTGTCGGGCTCCGGTGATCTGGGTGTGTTCGGCGGCGCCGGGCTACTTGGCCCAGGCCGGCGGCGTTTCCGCCTTGTCGTGACGCGAGGCGTCTATCAGCGACGCCTGGTTCTGGCGCTACAGGCTGCGGCCG
>CAXUIR010000195.1:0-5408 GCA_964251005.1 uncultured Acetobacteraceae bacterium
TTTTTTGGTTTTTTTTCAAAAAAGAACCGCTTGCTTGCCTACACCCGCTCATCAGGCCTCGCCCCAAACGGCCATCACCCGGCTGACAGCCGGCCGTTCCTTCGTGCGGCGAAGGTGCGCGGCAAGGTTGGCCGGCAACTCGATCCCCTGCTGCGGCGCCCAGCGCGTTACGTAGAACAACGCCGCGTCCGCCACGCCGAAGCGGTCGCCCGCGACCCACTCACGCCCTGCCAGCTCCTTGTCCAGGATCGCAAACGCCTCGGTGACCATCGTCTCGCCCTGGTGCTTCACCGAGCCTTGCCCCAGCCCCAGCGCCTGATGCACCGGATCCTGCGGCTCGAACTTCGCCGGCAGGAACATCCGGCCGAAGCCTTGACCGTGCACCGTGCCGACCGCGTAGTCGGCGACCGACAGCGCGCGCACCTCCTCATCCGGGTCCGTCGGCAACAGCCCAGCCTCGGGGTTGGCGCGCGCGAGCCACGTGCCGATCGCGGTGAATTCTGTGAGCACCCGCCCGTCGTCCAGCACCAGCGTCGGCACCTTGCCTTTCGGGTTGACCGCGCGGAACCAGTCCTCCTTGGTCGCACCACCCTGCACGTCGATCTTTTCCGCCTCGTAAGGCTTGCCGACCTCCTCGAGGATGACGTGGGTGCCGATGGCGCAGGTGTGGGGACCCCAGTACAGCTTCACGCGGTGCTCCGTTCAGATCAGCGATCTTGGCGACGCGATGGGCCCCGCAGGTTGCGGAATGTCCTGGGGCAAGCAAGAAAGCAAGGCCTTCTTTTTCGAGAAAAAGAAGCAAAAAGCTTTTGCGCGCGCTGTCGCGGACGGCTGAAACGACACGTTTCAACCTGGTACACCCGACGGAAGCAAAAGTTTTTTGGTTCTTTTTTTCAAAAAAGAACCGCTTGCTTGCTTCCTTGGTGAAACGACCAACACGTCAGTGCGTCGGATAAGCCTTAGGATACGTGATCTGATCCGCCGGCCCAGGCCGCGTCGGCGCACCCACCTTGCCGCACCCCGCCAGCACGCCCAGCACGCCCAGCACGCACAACGCCCGTATCACGCCAGCCGCTCCAGCCACGCGCGCGCCTGTTCGGCCACCCGCACCGGCGCGGTGCCGCCGTGGCTGGTACGCGACGCGATCGACGCGGCCACGCTCAGCACACCGAACACCTCCGCAGTGATCGACGGTTCCACGCGCTGCATGTCCGCCAGCTCCAGCCCTGCCAAGTCGGTCCCCTTGCTCTCGGCCATCGCCACCAGCCGCCCCGTGGCGTGGTGCGCCGTGCGGAACGGCAGGCCGGCCACCCGCACCAGCCAGTCCGCAAGGTCGGTGGCCGTCGCAAAGCCGGCGCCGGCGGCCGCCAGCATGCGTCCCGCGTCCGCCTGCATGTCGCGCACCATGCCAACCGTCGCCGCCAGCGACAAGGCGAGCGCCTCGGTCGCGTCGAACACGCCCTCCTTGTCCTCCTGCATGTCCTTCGCGTAGGCCAGCGGCAGACCCTTCATCACCGTCAGCAGGCCCACCAGCGCGCCGGTGATCCGCCCGGTCTTGGCGCGGGTCAGCTCGGCGGCGTCCGGGTTGCGCTTCTGCGGCATGATCGAGCTGCCGGTGGTGAACGCGTCCGACAGGCGCAGGAACCCGTAAGGCGCGCTGCACCAGATGACCACCTCCTCGGCGAAGCGGCTGAGGTGCATCGCGCAGATCGCCAGGGCGGCGAGGTATTCCAGCGCAAAATCCCGGTCCGATACCGAATCGAGCGAGTTGTCGGTCGGCGCGTCGAACCCCAAAGCCGCCGCCGTCATCGCGCGGTCGACGGGGAAGCTGGTGCCGGCGAGTGCCGCCGCGCCCAGCGGGCAGCGGTTCAGCCGCGCGCGGCAATCCGCCAGCCGGCCGCGGTCGCGCGCGAACATCTCCACGTAGGCGAGCAGGTGGTGGCCGAGCGTGACCGGCTGGGCAGTCTGCAAATGGGTGAAGCCCGGCATGGCGGTGCCTGCGTGTTCCAGCGCGCGTCCGGCAAACGCGTGCATCACCGCGGCGAGCTGCGCGTCCAGCCCGTCTGCCGCGTCGCGCACCCACAGCCGGAAGTCGGTGGCCACCTGGTCGTTGCGGCTGCGCGCGGTGTGCAGCCTGCGGCCTGGGTCGCCGATGCGCTCTGCCAGCCGCGCCTCGATGTTCATGTGCACGTCTTCCAGGGCCACGTCCCAGGCGAACCCGCCGGCCTCTATCTCGCCGGCGATCTGCGTCAGGCCGGCGTCGATCGCGGTCTGGTCGGCCGCGGAGATGATCCCCACATGCGCCAGCATCGCCGCGTGGGCGCGCGAGCCGGCCACGTCCTGCCGCCACAGCCTGTGGTCGAAGCCGACCGAGGCGTTGATGCGCTGCATGATGTCGGCCGGTGCGCTGGCGAAGCGGCCGCCCCATTGGGCGTTTGCCGCACGGTCCGCGGGCACCGCGGCGGTGGGCTGCGCCGCTTGCGTGGGTGGCGTCGCGGCTGCCTGCGTGTGTGGCTTGGGTTCGGAGGACATGGTTTGGCTTTGCTGACGAGACGTGCGTTTGGTGCTGCAGGTGCTACCGTACTGGCCGGGCTCGTGCCCGGCAAACCCGCTTGCGCGCAACAGCCCGGCGCGCCGCAGGTGGACATGCGCCCGCTCGCCGACATCGTGCCGGCACACCCGCCGGCCGCGCTGCCGCCGGCCAGCTTCCACACCCTGGACGGGGCGCCAAAAACCCTCGCCGACTACGCCGGCAAGCCCGTGGTGCTGAACTTCTGGGCCACCTGGTGCGTGCCCTGCGTGGCCGAACTGCCGGAGCTCGACCGGCTGGCCGCAGCCGGCGGCTTCACCGTGCTCGCCGTCGCTGCCGACCGGGGCGGGGCGGCCACCGTCCGCCCGTTCGCCGCCGCTCACCACCTCGGCCACCTGACCCTGCTCACCGACCAGGGCAGCGACGCGGTGCACGCGCTGGGCGTGGACGGCTTCCCCACCACGCTGCTGATCGGCGCGGACGGATTGCTGCGCGGCACGCTGCAGGGCCCCGCCGCGTGGGGCGGCGCGCAGGCAGCGCTTCGCGCCCTACTTGGGTAGCAGGGGCTGCGCGCCCTACCTGGGTAGCGGAGGCTGCGCGCCCTACTTAGGTAGCGGCGGCTGCGCCCTACTTGGGTAACAGGAGCGGCACGCCATACTCGGGTAACCGGCGCGCTTGCGCAGAGTCTCGACCTACGCTTAAAACTTCCGTTACGGTATCAATCATGACGATGGACTAGCACCCCCATACTCATCACCTTCCCGGGCAACAGCGAGATGAGCGTGCGGATGCGCACGTTCGATTGGGCGGCCACGCCACTGGGGCCGCCCGCAGGGTGGCCGCAACCATTGAGCACCCTGGTCTCGATGATGCTCTCCGCCGAGCAGGCGATGTTCCTGACCTGGGGTCCGGCACGCACGCTGCTCTACAACACCGCCTACAGCGTCATGCTCGGCCGCAAGCACCCGGCGGCGCTCGGCCGGCCGTTCTTCGAGGTGTGGCAGGAGGCGCACGCCGAGCTCACCCCGCTCTTCGAGCGGGTTGACGCCAGCGAGCCGGTGCACATGGACGACATCTCGCTGGTCCTCGAGCGGCACGGCCGGCCGGAGGAGGCGCATTTCGCCTTCAGCTACACGCCGGTCAGGGATGACCAGAGACGGGTTGCCGGCCTGTTCTGTCCGTGTTCGGACACCACCGCCAAGGTGATGTCCGACCGCCGGCGCGCGTTCCGCCTGAAGCTGGCCGACGAGCTGCGCGGCCTCGCCTCGCCGGAGGACATCATGGTGGCGGCCGAACACGCGCTGGGCGTCCACCTCGGCGCCACACGGGTCGGCTACGCGACGCCGGATCCGGACGGGCGTCACGTCGTCCTGGAGACCGGCTTCAACGCAGCCGGCGCCGCTCCGCTGGCCGGCCGCTACGGCTTCGCGGCGTTCGGCCGCGACCTCGTCGGCAGCCAGCTGCAGGGCCGGACGATCCTCCAGCAGGACGCAACGCTCGATCCCGAGTCGGCCGCCGCCTGGGCGTCCATCGGCAGCCGCGCCTACGTCTGGGTGCCGCTGGTGCGCGAGGGTCGCCTGAGCGCCTGCCTGATGGTGCTCTCCGACGTGCCGCGCGCCTGGTCGCAGGAGGATGTCGGCCTGATCGAGGACGTCGCCGCCCGCAGCTGGGAGGCGGTCGGACGCGCCCGGGCAGAGGCCGACCTCCGCAAGCTGAACGAGACGCTGGAGCAGCGCGTGGCCGAGCGCACCGCCGAACGCGACAGGCTCTGGGCCAACTCCCGCGACCTGCTGGTCGTGCTGGACAGGCAGGGCGTCTTCACGGCGGTGAACCCGGCGGTGCGCGGCGTGCTCGGGTGGACGCCGGAGGAGGTCATCGGCCGCAGCTTCCACGAGTTCGTCCACCCGGACGACCTGCCCGGCACCGAGGACGCACTGTTGGCCCTCATCGCCGACGACATGGAGAAGGCCGACAACCGCTGGCGCCACCGCGACGGCAGCTACCGCTGGCTGTCCTGGACCGGCCGCCCGAACGGCGAGATCCTCTACGCCATCGGCCGCCACATCACCGCCGAGAAGGAGCAGCAGGCGGCCCTGGCGCGCGCCCACGCGGCCCCGCCCCCCACTCACAAAGAGGCGGCGGTGGGCCCGCGTCCCCGCGCGCCAACCACGAGCTGGACGCGGCACAGGCTGCGCGCCACGAGGTCGAACCCGGCCACTACGTCTCGCTCTGCGTCACCGACACCGGCGCCGGCATGACGGAGGAGGTGATCCGCCGTGCGTTCGACCCGTTCTTCACCACCAAGCCGCTTGGTTTGGGCACCGGGCTCGGGTTGTCGATGGTCTACGGTTTCGCCCGGCAGTCCGGCGGATGCGCCACCATCGAGTCTGCGCCGGGCAGGGGGACCACGCTCTGCCTGCACCTGCCGCGCCATGCCGGCGGCGTGGATGCCGAGACGCCGGCGCCCGAGCGGGAGCCGGCGGACGGCGAGGGCCGCGCGGTGCTGCTGGTCGACGACGAGCCGGCCGTGCGCCAGCTGGCGAGCGATGTTTTGCGCGAGCGCGGCTACACGGTTCTGGAGGCCGAAGACGGGCCGTCCGGCCTGCGGGTGTTACAGTCCGGCGTGCGGATCGACCTGCTGGTGACCGATGTGGGCCTGCCCGGCGGGCTGAACGGACGGCAGCTGGCCGACGAGGCGCGCGCGCTGTGCCAGGACCTTTCGGTGCTGTTCATCACCGGCTACGCGGAGGCTGCGGTGCTGGGCGAGGGGCGGCTTGCGCCGGGAATGCACCTGCTGACCAAGCCGTTCGCGTTGAACATGCTGGCGGAGCGGGTGGGGGATCTGCTGAGGGTGAAGGCAAGGCAGGCGGTTCTGTGT
>CAXUIR010000196.1:0-5405 GCA_964251005.1 uncultured Acetobacteraceae bacterium
GTCAGCACGCGCGCATCCTCGGCAAACGCGTCCTGCACCCCGTCGCCGTGATGCGCGTCGATGTCGAGGTAGACGACCCGCTCCAGCCCCTGGTCCAGCCAGGCGAGCATGCCCAACACCGGGTCGTTGAGGTAGCAGAACCCCGACGCTCGCGCCGGGCGCCCGTGATGCGTGCCGCCGCCCGGGCAGTACACCGTGCCGCCATGCGCGGTCATCCGCGCCGCCAGCAGCACGCCGCCGGCGGAAATCATCGGCCGGCGATAAATCTCCGGGTACACCGGGTTGCCCTCTGCCCCGATGCGATATAGCGCCCGGTCCGACTCGGTCACCGTCTGCGTCTCCTCCGCGCGGCGCAGGGCATCGACGTAGGCCGGCGCGTGAAAGCGGCACACCTGCGCCTCGGTGGCCATCGGCGCCGCGTGGAACACCGCGTCGTCCAGCCAGCCCATCGCACGGCACAGGTCGGTGACGGTGGAGACGCGCGGGACGGCCAGCGGGTGAGAGGCACCGTAGGTGGAGCCTCGGTAGATCTCACTGCCGATGAACTGGGGACGCATGAAGCAAGCAAGGCCTTCTTTTTCGAGAAAAAGAAGCAAAAAGCTTTTACTACGGCTGTCGCGGACCTGTCCGCACCGTGTACCCCAGGGAACAAAAGTTTTTTGGTTCTTTTTTCAAAAAGAACCGCTTGCTTGCTTTCCCGAGTCCCAAATGCCCCGTTTCAACGACCTCCTCAGCCTAGGCTCCGACTGCGAAGTCTCCCTCCAGCTGCGCCGCCTGGGCGTCGCCCACACGCCCTCGGTGTTCGACTGGCTGGTCACGCCGTGGCAGGCGATGATCCGCGTCCTGCACGACGGCGGCACGCATCTCTGCACCCGCATCGAGCGCGGCTACGACGGCGCCGGCGCCGTGTGCAGCACCTACGGCCTCGTCTACTGGCACGAGTTCGCCCGCGACGACGCCCGCCAGGTGGTGCTGACCGAAGCCACCGTGAAAGCCGCCCAGGACAAGCTGCGCCACAAAATCGGCCGCATGCGGACGGTGCTGGAGTCGGAGAAGACAGTTCTGTTCGTCAGGGCCGGCATCGCCACGGACTCGCCAAGCGACCGCTACCATCTGGGCCAGACGTTTCCGGCCGGCCAACTGAACGACTTTACCGCCCTGGTGTCACGGCTCTTCCCGGCGCTAAAGTTCTCGCTCCTGGTCGTGGAATACGAAGGCCGCGACCAACTGCAAGGCGACGGCGCGCTGGACCCGAGGATCGTGCGCTACAGCATGCCCTGCCAAGGAAAGCTCAAGCCGCACGATGCCGAATGGGACACTTTGATGTCGCGGATCGACTACGGTTACGAGCCTGGGTCGGGTGGGGAGCTTGCGGAGACGCTTTACTAAGCAAGCAAGAAAGCAGTTCTTTTTTGAAAAAAAGAACCAAAAAACTTTTGACTCTGCTGTCGCGCGCTCGCCGGAAAGGACCGCGACAGCGGCGACTATAGTCTGGCCGTGCTTACCTGCCCGTCAGTATCCGCTCGACCAGTTCTTGAACGTTCGGGATGTAACCGTTCGAATAGAACGGATCGCTCCCGAACCGGAACGCGTTGTGCCCCGCGAACATTAGGTTGTCGTCCAGCGCCCGCTCGTTGTCGTAGTCGTGTGCAATATCCTGCAGGGTTTTCTGAATGCAGAAGCTGCGCGGGTCCGCCTTCTTGCCGTTGGAGAAGTCCGGCTCCTCCTGCGCCCAGTTGGAAAACCGGCACGTGCTCAGGCACCCCATGCAGGCCGTCTGGTCGGCGAGTATCTCGCGCGCCCGATCCGGGTCCACGAAGATCAGCGTGGAGTCCGGCGTGCGCATCGCCTCGGTGTAGCCCTCCGCCTCCCAACCGCGCACCCGCGCCAGGTCGCCAATGGTCAGGTACACCGGCCGCTTGCGCGGACCCACGCCGTACTCCGCCAGATGCTCGCCCACCATCTCCGCCGTGTAGGCCACCTGCCGGTCGCTGCGGCCGCGCAGCTCCTGGATAAAATGGTTGTTCACCGCGCTGGAGTAGAAACCCGTCGGGCTGAACCGGTTGAGGAACACGTCGCCCGGCTTCAGCGTCAGCAGACGCTGCTTCCAGTTCGGGCTGATCGGGCTTTCCTGCGTCAACAACGGTCGCGTGCCGAACTGGAACGCGATCGGCCCCAGTTCGGGGTTGTCGATCCAGTCCTGCCACTCCTCCAGCCACCACACGCCGCCGGCCATGATGATCGGCGTCTCGTCCAGGCCAAATGTGCGCATCAGCTTGCGCAACGCCAGCACGCGCTGGAACGGCGCCTCCGGCTTCTCCGGAAGCTCGCCGTTGGACAACCCGTTATGCCCGCCGGCCAGCCACGGGTCCTCGTACACCACACCGCCCAGCAACGCGGCCGCCTTGGAATACGCCCGCTTCCACAACGCGTTGAACGCGCGCGCCGACGAGACGATCGGGTAGTAGTGCACCCCAAACCGCGCCGCGATGTCGGACAGCCGGTACGGCATGCCGGCGCCGCAGGTGATGCCGTTGATCAAGCCCCGCGCGCCTTCCAGCACGCCGGTGATCACCCGCTCGGCGCCGCCCATCTCCCACAGCAGGTTGGCGTGGATGCGGCCGCGCCCGCCGGCGGTCTCGTGCGCCTGCTGCGCCTGGGTGATGCCGCCGCTGATGGCGTAGGCCACCAGCTCCTCGTGCCGGTCCCGCCGCGTACGCCCGTGATAGACCTGCGGGATCGGCCGTCCGTCTGCGTCGAAACTGTCCGGGTTCACCGCGCTGAACGTGCCGGCCCCGCCACAGGCCGCCCACGACCCGCAGGTGACGCCGTTGGACACCGCCACGCCCTTGCCGCCCTCGATCAACGGCAGCACGTCCACGCCGCCCATCCGTATCGCGTTCAGCGCCTTCATTGTTCAGCCCTCGGCAGCTAGCATCCAGTCATCAGGAAATCGCGCCTTCTGATGACTGAAGGCTGGCAGCCGGCACCCGAACCGAAATCCAGGTGCATCGGATGAAGATGTTAGCAACATGAAGAAATACAGCGTTACCGACCCGCTTTCAATTCAGAAGATCGGCTGCCGTCTGACGTGTTGACCCGTATCAAGCAAGCAAGCGGTTCTTTTTTGAAAAAAAGAACCAAAAAACTTTTGTTCCCATGGGCGCGCGCTGCAGAGCCATCGCGACAGCAGGACCAAAAGTCTTTTGCTTCTTTTCTTCAGAAAAGAAGGCCTTGCCTTCCTTCTCAGGAGCCGGAAGCCAGAACCCAGGCTAGCTGGTCTCAGTCGGCCGCTTCTTCCCGGCGGCCGCCCTTCGGTCCCACCTTGTCGGAGATGTCCTCGCCGGTCGCCTGGTCAACCACCCGCATGGACAGCTTGACCTTGCCGCGGTCGTCGAAGCCGAGGCACTTCACCTTCACGGCGTCGCCCACGCTGACCACGTCCGTCGTCTTGTTGACGCGGCCGTTGTTCAGCTCGCTGATGTGCACCAGGCCGTCGCGCGAGCCGAGGAAGTTCACGAACGCACCGAACTCGGCGGTTTTCACCACCTTGCCGTTGTAGATCGCCCCCAGTTCCGGCTCGGCGACGATGCCGCGGATCCAGTCGATCGCGCGCTGCGCCGCCTCCTCCGTGGTCGCCGCGATCTTGATCGTGCCGTCGTCCTCGATGTCGATCTTCGCCCCGGTCTGCTCGACGATCTCGCGGATCACCTTGCCGCCAGTGCCGATCACCTCGCGGATCTTCTCCTTCGGCACGTTGATCACCGTGATCCGCGGCGCCGTGCTGGCCACCGCGTTGCGCGCGCCGGTCAGCGCGCGCGCCATCTCGCCCAGGATGTGCAGGCGGCCGTCCTTGGCCTGGTCGAGCGCGATGCGCATGATTTCCTGCGTGATGGACGTGATCTTGATGTCCATCTGCAGGCTGGTGATGCCGTGCTCGGTGCCGGCCACCTTGAAGTCCATGTCGCCGAGGTGGTCCTCGTCGCCCAGGATGTCGGACAGGACAGCGAAGCCGCGGTCCTCCTTGATCAGCCCCATGGCGATGCCGGCCACCGGGCGCTTCAGCGGCACGCCGCCGTCCATCATCGCCAGCGAGCTGCCGCACACGGTCGCCATCGACGAGCTGCCGTTGCTCTCCAGGATCTCGCTGACGATGCGCAGCGTGTAGGGAAAGTCCTCCTTCGCCGGCAGCAGCGGGTGAATGGCGCGCCAGGCCAGCTTGCCGTGGCCGATCTCGCGGCGGCCGGGGCTGCCCATGCGGCCGGCCTCGCCCACGCTGAAGGGCGGGAAGTTGTAGTGCAGCATGAAGTTTTCCTTGTACTCGCCTTCCAAGGAATCCATGAACTGCTCGTCCTGGCCGGTGCCCAGCGTCACCACGCACAGCGCCTGCGTCTCGCCGCGGGTGAACAGCGCGCTGCCGTGCGCGCGCGGCAGCACGCCCACTTCGGCGACGATCTGGCGCACCGTCTTGGTGTCGCGCCCGTCGATGCGCAGGCCGGTGTCCAGTATCGCGTTGCGGACGATGTCGGCTTCGAGGTCCTTCAGCATCGGCTTGGCGGCGTCCGCGTTAAGCCCCTCTTCCGCCAGCTTGGCGGTGACAGCTTTCTTTGCCGCGCCCACCTTCTCGTAGCGCGCCTGCTTGACGCGCTCCTGGTAGGCTTCGGCGATGGACGCGCGGCCGAGTTCGCCGATGCGCACCTTCAGCTTGACCTCGTCCTCGCTCGGCTCGGCCAGGTTCCACGGCTCCTTGGCCGCGTGTTCGGCGAGTTCGATGATCGCCTGGATCACCGGCTGGAACGCGGTGTGGCCGAACGCCACGGCGCCGAGCATGATGTCCTCGGGCAGTTCCTTCGCCTCGGACTCCACCATCAGCACGCCCTCGGCGGTGCCGGCCAGCACCAGGTCGAGCGTGGCGTTTTCCATCTGTGCCATGGTCGGGTTGAGCACGTACTCGCCGTTCTCGTAGCCGATACGGGCGGCGCCGACGGGCCCGAAAAACGGGATGCCGGAGAGGGTGAGTGCGGCCGAGCAGCCGACCAGGGCCACGATGTCCGGATCGTTTTCCATGTCGTGGCCAAGCACGGTGGCGACGACCTGCACTTCGTTGCGGAAATTGTCGGGGAACAGCGGGCGCAGGGGGCGGTCGATGAGGCGGCTGGTCAGCGTCTCGTTCTCGCTCGGGCGGCCTTCGCGCTTGAAGAAGCCGCCGGGGATGCGGCCTGCGGCGTAGGCTTTTTCCTGGTAGTTGACGGTGAGCGGGAAAAAGTCCTGGCCCGGCTTGGTGGATTTCACGCCGACGGCGGTGCACAGCACCATGGTGCCGCCGTAGCTGACGAGCACGGCGCCGTCTGCCTGGCGGGCCATCTTGCCGGTCTCGAGGACGAGCTTGCGGCCGCCCCAGTCGA
>CAXUIR010000197.1:0-5373 GCA_964251005.1 uncultured Acetobacteraceae bacterium
CGCCGAACGGGGTGCCCAGCGGCGTCGGCGGCACGACCAGCTCGGGCGGCATCGGCAGCGGCACCAGCTCTCCGGGCACCCCAGGCGGCGCACAGGGCACCACTGGGGCTGGCCCCACGGGTGCTCCCGGTAGTGCCGGTTCGGGCACGCCGCCACAGTGACGTTGGCGCTCTAAAGCCAAGGCAAGGAAGGCAAGGCCTTCTTTTCTGAAGAAAAGAAGCAAAAGACTTTCGTCCCTGCTGTCGCGGAGTTCCCCGCAGCATGTACCCCAGGGGACAAAAGTTTTTTGGTTCTTTTTTTCAGAAAAGAACCGCTTGCTTGCTTGCCACCGCGCAACACCCCCGCCTATGGGCCGCTACCTTCCCCTTCGCCACCCCAGCGCCTAGATTCGTCCGCCAACCAGCCGGAACCGCAACCGCGATGATCACCGCCGCGCGTCTGTCGAAGATCAGCCCCAGCCAGACGATCGCCATCGCGTCCAAGGCGCGCGCGCTCAAGGCCGCCGGCCGGGACATCATCAGCCTCTCCGCCGGTGAGCCGGACTTCGACACGCCCGACAACATCAAGCAGGCGGCGGTCCGCGCCATCGAGGCGGGCGACACCAAATACACCGACGTGTCCGGGACGCCTGCGCTGCGCCGCGCGGTGGCCGAGAAGTTCCGGCGCGACAGCGGGATCGACTACAAGCCGGAGGAGATCATCGTATCCACCGGCGGCAAGCAGGTGATCTACAACGCCATGGTCGCCACCCTGGACCCCGGCGACGAGGTGGTCATCCCAAGCCCCTGCTGGGTCAGTTACCCGGACATCGTGGCGCTGGCGGAAGGCACGCCGGTGATGGTGCCGTGCAGCCAGAACAACGGCTTCAAGCTGCGCGCCGAGGACCTCGAAGCTGCCATCACGCCGGCAACGAAGTGGTTCATGCTGAACTCGCCCTGCAACCCCACCGGTGCGGCCTACTCCGCCGAGGAGCTGCGGCCGATCTGCGACGTGCTGCTGGCCCACCCTGACGTCTGGGTGTTCACCGACGACATCTACGAGAAGCTCGCCTATGACGGCTTCAAGCCGGCCACCATCGTTGAGGTGGAGCCGCGCCTGCGCGCGCGCACGGTAACGATGAACGGCTGCAGCAAGGCCTACGCGATGACCGGCTGGCGCATCGGCTTTGCCGGCGCGCCGGTGGAGCTGATCCGTGCGATGGACAAGCTGCAGAGCCAGAGCACGTCCAACACGTCCTCGATCGGGCAGGCGGCGGCACTCGAAGCGCTCACCGGCCCGCAGGACACCATCGCCTCGATGGTGGAGGTGTACCGCGGGCGGCGCGACCTGGTGGTCGACGCGCTGAACGCGGTGCCCGGCCTGTCCTGCCACCGCCCTGAGGGCGCCTTTTACGTATTCCCGAGCATGCAGGGCTGCATCGGCAAGACCTCGGCCGGTGGTGCGCGGATCGACACCGACGAGGCGTTCGTGACCGCGCTGCTCGATGAGCACGGGGTGGCGGCGGTGCACGGGTCCGCATTCATGTACCCGGGATACTTCAGGATCAGCTACGCGACGGACACGGAGAGTTTGCGGACGGCGTGCGAGCGGATTGCAGCGTTTTGCGGGGCGATGAAGTAATATCAAACGGGCCTGGAGCTTGAACGCTCCGAAGCAAGCAAGGCCTTCTTTTTTGAAAAAAAGAAGCAAAAAACTTTTGTCTCCGCTGTCGCGGACTCATCCGGAGAGCGCGCGACAGCGGAGTCAAAAGTTTTTTGGTTCTTTTTTTCAAAAAAGAACTGCTTGCCTTACTCCTTGTCCCCAACGAACAACCCTCCCGTGACCTCGCTTTCCAAGCGCCAGTCCTCGATCCCCCGGGCCGCCACCATGGCCGCCTCCGAGCGCGCCCGTGCGTTGCGCGCACAGGGCCGCGACGTCATCTCGCTCACCCTGGGCGAGCCCGATTTCGCCAGCCCGCCGCACGCGATAGAAGCGGCCCACCAGGCGGCGCTGCGCGGCGAGACGAAATACCCCGCCGTCGCCGGCACGCCCGCGCTGAAGCAGGCGATCATCGCGAAGTTCCTGCGCGACTCTGGCCTGTGCTTCGCGCCGGAAAACATCCTGGTGGGGCACGGCGCGCGGCAGATCATCTACGACGCGCTGACTGCCACGCTCGACGAGGGCTGCGAGGTGATCGTGCCGGCGCCGTACTGGAACGCCTACCCGCTGATTGCCCGGATGGCCGGCGCGGTGCCGGTGTTCCTGCCCTGCGCGGCACAAGACGACTTCCTGCCGCGCCCGGACGCGCTGGCCGCGCTGGTGACGCCGCGCACGCGCTGGGTGGTGCTGAACTTCCCCAACAACCCGACGGGCGCGGTCTGCCCGGCCGCCCATCTGCAGGCGCTGGCAGAGGTGATGCGCGCGCACCCGCACGTGTGGATCATGTCCGACGACATGTATGAGCACCTGATCCACGACGGATCGGCAAACGCAACGATGGCGGCGGCCGCACCCGACCTGGCGCCGCGCGTGCTGACGGTCAGCGGCGTGTCGAAGACCTACGCGATGACCGGGTGGCGCGTGGGGTTCGCCGGCGGGCCCGCGCGCCTGATCGCGGCGATGGGCAAGATACAGGGCCAGTCCACCGGCGGCGTCGCACCGATGGCGCAGGCGGCAGCAGCGGCGGCGCTGACCGGACCGCAGGACAGTGTGGCGGTGATGCGCTCGGCGTTCGCCGCCCGCAGTGCGCGTGTGGCCGCACGGGTGCGCGGCATGGCCGGGCTGGACTGTCATGATCCCCAGGGCGCGTTCTATTTGTACGTGTCGGTTGCCGGGCTGATCGGCCGGGTGACGCAAGCGGGCCGGCTGCTGGATTGCGACGAGGCGGTCAGCACCGCGCTGCTGGAGGAGGCGGGCGTGGCCGTGGTGCACGGTGCCGCCTTCGGCATGAGCCCCTACGTCCGGCTCAGCACCGCGGCGTCGGATGCGGCGCTGGCCGAGGCGTGCGACAGGATCGAAGCGTTTTGTATTGGCGTTACGTAAGGCTGCAGGAAGCATGGCCTTCTTTCTGAAGAAAAGAAGCAAAAAACTTTTGCTACGGCTGTCGCGGAATTTTCTTCACCGCGCGCGCAAGGGAACAAGAGTTTGTTGGTTTTTTCAAAAACGAACCGCTTGCCTTGCTGCTGCCGTGCCTTCGGGCCTCGGGAAGCTGCGGCAGGTGGTGAGACGGGAGCGGAGTGACTGGCGGCGGCGGACTAAGCAAGCAAGGCCTTCTTTTTCTAAAGAAAAAGAAGCAAAAAGACTTTTGTCTCGGCTGTCGCGGACCTCTCCGCACCGCACACCTCTGGAAACAAAAGTTTTTTGGTTCTTTCTTCAAAAAAGAACCGCTTGCTTTTAGGTGTCTCCCACATGGACGCAATCATCATCGGCGGCGGCCATAACGGCCTGGTCTGCGCTTTCTATCTCGCCCGCGCCGGCCTGCGCGTCACCATCTGCGAGCGCCGTGGCGTGGTCGGCGGCGCCGCGGTTACCGAGGAGTTCCACCCCGGCTTCCGCAACTCGGTCGCCAGCTACACGGTCAGCCTGCTGCACCCGCAGGTGATTGCCGACATGGACCTGCACGCGCGCGGGCTGCGCATCCTCGAACGCCCGATCTCCAACTTCCTGCCCACCGAGGATGGCGGCTACCTCAAGCTCGGCGGCGGCCTCGAACGCACCCGGGCGGAGGTCGCCAAGTTCTCCACGCGCGACGCCGAGCGCCTGCCCGCCTACTACGCCATGCTCGACGAGGTCGGCGACGTGCTGCGCCAGCTCGCCGCAGAGACGCCACCCAACATGCCGGACGGCGTCTGGGGCATGCCGCGCGCTCTGCGCCAGGGCAACCTGCTGCGCCGGCTCGGGCAGACGCAGCAGCGCGACCTGCTCGGCCTGTTCACCAAGAGTGCGCGCGACGTGCTCGATACGTGGTTTGAAAGCGATCCGATCAAGGCCGTGCTGGGCTTCGACTCCATCGTCGGCAACTACGCGAGCCCGGATACGCCCGGCTCGGCCTACGTGCTGCTGCACCACACCTTCGGCGGGGTGAACGGCAAGAAGGGCAACTGGGGCCACGCGGTGGGCGGCATGGGGGCGATCACCCAGGCGATGGCGCAAGCCTGCGCCGCACAGGGCGTGCAGATCATGCTAGACGCGCCGGTCCGCCGGCTGGTGGTGGAGGCGGGCCGCACGCGGGGCGTGGAGCTGGAGGATGGGCGCACGCTCGCAGCCCCGCTCGTCGTCTCCAACCTTAACCCGAAGCTGCTGTTCACCCGCCTGGTCGAGCCGGACGCGCTGCCGGCGGACTTCCGCAGCCGGATAGCGAGCTACAAATGCGGATCAGGCACGTTCCGGATGAACGTGGCGTTGTCCGAGCTGCCGGACTTCACCTGCCTGCCAGGCCGCGCGCCCGCCGAACACCACCAGAGCGGCATCGTGTTGGCACCCACGCTGGACTACATGGACCGCGCCTACCAGGACGCCCGCCGCCACGGCTGGTCGCGCGCGCCGATCGTTGAGATGCTGATCCCCAGCACGGTGGACGACACGCTGGCGCCGCCCGGCCAGCACGTCGCCAGCCTGTTCTGCCAGCAGGTGGCACCAAGCCTGCCCGGCCGGGACTGGGCGAGCGCGCGTGAGGAGGTGGCCGACCTGATGATCGCCACCGTCAACCGCCCCGCGCCCAACTTCGCCGCCTCCGTGCTCGGACGCAGCAGCCTCTCGCCGGCGGACCTCGAAGACAAGTTCGGCCTGGTGGGCGGCGACATCATGCACGGACACATGTCGCTCGATCAGCTGTGGTCGGCGCGGCCGGTGCTGGGCCATGGCAGCTACCGGGCGCCGGTTCGCGGGTTATACCTGTGCGGGGCGGGCACCCATCCGGGTGGCGGGGTGTCGGGTATGCCGGGCATGAACGCGGCCCGCGAGGTGCTGCGGGACAGAAGCGTGGCAGGGCGTATGGGGATGGCCTGGCGGGGGCGGTAAGCAAGCAGTTATCGTTTGAGTGCCTGTCTGAACAGTCGTCCTGGCGGCCATCTGGCGCGGTTTCCTGCGCTCCGGTGTTCAAAGCACACGAGAGGATCGCCTTGCCTGCTCGGGCCGACGGGCGCAGGCAAGCCGATCCGCTCCGGCGCTCGAAAAACCGCATCACCTGAACCATACAAGCCCGGGTTGAGGCTGTATTAGCAATACCATTGCGAGTGGAGATTGACCGTTCCGAAGCAAGCAAGGCCTTCTTTTTTGAAAAAAAGAAGCAAAAAACTTTTGTCTCCGCTGTCGCGGGTTCATCCGGAGAGCGCGCGACGGCGGAGTCAAAAGTTTTTTGGTCCTTTTTTTCAAAAAAGGACTGCTTGCTTTCTG
>CAXUIR010000198.1:0-5340 GCA_964251005.1 uncultured Acetobacteraceae bacterium
CTTTTGCTCTCTGTCGGTGTCGTTGCTTGAGGCGCGTCGTTTCAGACGTCCGCGACAGCGCTCCTGAAGCAGAGGCCTTCGCGTCTGCCCGGAGATCAGCCTGCAAGCCAGAGATCTTTAGCGTACGCCGTCGCGCTTCTTTGCAGCGAGCCCGCTACGGCGCACACACATGATTTTGGGTTGTTTTATTCAAAAAAGAACCGCTTTCTTCCTTTTAGACCGCAGCGCCCTGCCCACGCCCCGACTCCGCTCGCGCTCGTTGCGCCGCGTCTACGTAGCCCTGCTGCAACACCTGCAGATCCTCCTGCGGCAGCGACTCCAGGTCCAGCAGTTCCGGCCGCGCGTCACGCGTCACCCGGATCAGCTCGTCCAGCTTGATCTGCATGGCGGTAGTGTCGCGGTTCTGCGTGTTCTGCAGCAGGAACACCATCAGGAAGGTGACGATGGTGGTGCTTGTGTTGATCACCAGCTGCCAGGTCTGCGAGTAGCCGAAAGCCGGGCCGGTCGCGGCCCAGACCACCACCAGGGCCAGGGCGGCGACGAAGGTGACACCTCGGCCGGCACCCTGTGCGGCCCATTGCGAGGCCCGGTTGAACGCGCGGCGGAACATGGCACACCCTGGTTTTCGTTGAGACCCACGCGTAACGCGGGCAGGGCGAAGGCAAGCGGTTCACTTTTTATGAGTGACGACGGATGCCGATCTTGAAGCGGCCGTCCGGCGGGTGTCTCGGCACGCACACAGCGTCGGGTGCCGGTCAGACGCGGACTGGCGTCAAAACCGGGGATCGTGACTGGTCGACACAGGCGAAGGCGGGACGTTAAGCGGCAGCAAGAAAGCAAGGCCTGCTTTTTTGAAAAAAAGCAGCAAAAAACTTTTGTCTCTGCTGTCGCGGACTATCCCGCACGGATAATCCCAAGTAACAAAAGTTTGTTGGTTCTTTTTTTCAAAAAAGAACCGCTTGCTTGCCTTCACCGATTAGAGACGTTCTTGCTGGTCAGGCCGCCCGGCGCTCCACCCGCATGGGCATACCCTCGGCCGGCCGCATGGTGACCCGCAGCTTCGGCGTCGGTTTGAAGCCGGGCGCCGCGGACAGGTGAACACCGGGCAGCAGCGTGCCGAGGATGGCGACGGCCTCCAGCAGCGCGAAGCCCATGCCGATGCAAATGCGCGGGCCGGCGCTGAACGGCAGGTAGGCCCAGCGGTGGCGCTGCTTGACTGCTTCCGGCGTGAAGCGGTCTGGGTCGAACACCTCCGGGTCCGCCCACAGACGCTGGTGGTGGTGGATGGCGTAAATCGGCACGAACACGTTGTCGGTCGGCTCGAGCTGCTGGCCGGCGATGGTGAGCGGCCGGTTCGGCTGGCGCACCACGATGGCCACGGGCGGGTAGACGCGCATCGCCTCCTGGATCACCTGGCGCGTGTAGGTGAGCGACGCTACCTGGTCGGCCTCGAGAGCCGCGCCGCCGGTGACCGAGGCGATCTCCGCCAGCACGCGGGCTTCGATGTTCGGGTGGCGGGCGAGCAGGTAGAACGTCCAGGTCAGCGCCAACGCGGTGGTCTCGTGACCGGCGCCGATGAAGGTCAGCAGGTTGTCGCGGATGTCGGTGTCGTTCAGGCCCTCGCCGGTTTCCGGGTCGCGCGCGTCCATCAGCAGCGAGAGCAGGTCGGGCAGACGCTCGCCGGTGTGGCGGCGTTCGGCGATGCGGTCGCTGACGGTGCGCTGCAGGTAGGCGCCGGCGCGGGCGGCGCGCTGCTTGCCGGGAAACGGGGTCCACTCCGGCGCGCCAAGGGCGGACAGCGCGGTGGCCCAGCCGGTGGATTCGAGGAAGTCGCGCATGCTGTGCTCGACGCGGGCGACGTCGGCGTTGCCGCGGCCGGACAGCATGGTCTCCAGGATGATCTCGAAGGTGACGTGCATCATCTCGCTGGTCACCTCCAGCTCCGCGCCGTTCGGCAGGCTGTCCCAGCGGTCGCGCATGGTGCGCGCCGCGGTGATCATCGCGGGGACGAAGCTGTTGACGTGGGCCGGGCGGAACACCGGGGCGGCCACGCGCCGCTGCAGGCGCCAGCGCGCACCCTCGGCGGTCAGGATCGCCTGGCCGAGCGTGGGCTCCAACGCGCGGCGCATGGACTCGGCTTTGACGAAGCTGTCGTTGTCGTCGACGAGCACCTGCTGCACCAGGTCGGGGTCGCAGACGAAGAAGGTGTTGCGGCCGAGCATGCGCGTGCGGACGAGCGGCTCGGTGTAGACGGTGGCCGGCCAACCCTCCATCGGGTTGCGGACCATCGTGCGCAGGGCGCGGATGGTGCCGAGGAAGTTCGGAGCGATAACCGGCGGGTCAAGCGTGAGGCTCATGCTGCGGTCCTGAGCGGGTTAACACTGTTACCCTAGCGGGACCCGGAGAGGAAGCAAGGCCTTCTTTTTCGAGAAAAAGAAGCAAAAAGCTTTTGCTTCCGCTGTCGCGGACGGTTGAAACCGCGCGTTTCAGCTAACGAGACCTACGAGAGCGAAAGTTTTTTGGTTCTTTTTTCAAAAAAGAACCGTTCCTTGCTTACCGAATCACCCGCAGCTTGGACGTCTCCGCCCCCAACGCGCGGTAGCAGGTCAGGTAATCATCCGCCATGCGGCGCGCGGTGAAGCGCTCCTCGAAGCGTCGACGCACCCGCGCGCGCGACAGCCCATTCAGTCGGCTGACCGCGGCGATGGCGCTCGTTTCGTCTTCGACGATGAATCCGGTCAGGCCGTCCTCGACGATCTCCGGCACCGAGCCGCGATTGAAGGCGATCACCGGCGTGCCGCAGGCGATTGCCTCGATCATCACCAGGCCGAACGGCTCCGGCCAGTCGATCGGCATCAGCAGGCCGATGGCGCCGGAGAGGAAGGCGGGTTTCTCGCGGTCGCCGATTTCGCCGATCAGCTCGACGCCGCCGCCGGCGATCATCGGCTTGATGATGGAGTCGAAATACTCCTGGTCGGCGCGGTCCACCTTGGCGGCCATCTTCAGCGGAATGCCGGCGGCGCGGGCGATGCGGATGGCGCGGTCGGGGCGCTTTTCCGGCGCGATGCGGCCGAGGAACGCCAGGTAGGACGGGGTGACGTCCCGGGGGGTCAGCAGGTTCTCCGGCAGGCCGTGAAGCACGGTTGCCACGAAGTTTGCCTGCGTCAGCGGCCGGCGCTGCGCGTTGCTGATGGACACCACGGGGATGTCGGGGAAGGTGTTGAACACCGGCTGCAGCTCAGGCAGGTCGAGCCGGCCGTGCATGGTGGTGACGAACGGTGTGGGCTGGCGGGAGAACAGGCTGAAGGACCAGTAGTCCATGTGGAAGTGCAGCACGTCAAAATCCGCCGCCTGACGATACACTTCCTCCATCAGCAGCATGTGCGGCGCGATCGGGTCGCGGATGGCGGGGTCGAGCCGCAGCGCCTTTGGCCACACAGGCTGCAGCCGCGCCTTGGTGACGGAGTCGCCGCTGGCGAACAAGGTAACGTCGTGGCCTTCGGCGACGAGTTCCTCGGTCAGGAACGAGACCACCCTCTCGGTGCCGCCGTAAAGCTTGGGGGGCACCGCCTCATGGAGAGGGGCGATCTGTGCGATGCGCATCGGCGGTTATCTCCAGCGTTGCTGAGTAGAAGAGATAACACGCTGCGGACGGTTGCGGTGCAGCATAGCAAGGAAGCAAGCGGTTCTTTTTTGAAAAAAAGAACCAAAAAACTTTTACTATCGGGTGTAGGTGCTGCGGGTGAGTCCGCGACAGCCGCGAAAAAGCTTTTTGCTTCTTTTTCTCGAAAAAGAAGCGCTTGCTTTAAAAGCCTTCCCGCTCCAACCGCTTACGCTCCAGCTTGCGCGCCCGTCGCACGGCCTCCGCAGCCTCGCGGGCGCGGCGTTCGGACGGCTTTTCGAAGTGGCGGCGTAGCTTCATCTCGCGGAAGATGCCTTCGCGCTGCATCTTCTTCTTCAGCGCCTTCAGCGCCTGGTCGACGTTGTTGTCACGGACGAGAACCTGCACTTGGCCGCCTACTCCTTCGAGTGTTGTGCCCGGGGCTGCCGGGCGATGAACATGTCTACTCGGCCAGCGGATTCGCCAGCAAGGCGCGGCCTATATCATAGGCCCCCGAGGACCCCAAGCGGGAATATCGCGCGCTACGCCCAGGTTCTCCCGCCGGGCTCGCCGGGCGCCGGGCACGGTCTATATAGGAGGCATGGCTCTCCTGAAGATCGCCCGCATGGGCCATAGGGTATTGTTGGAGCGCGCGGCCGACGTGCCCGATCCGAGTGCGCCGGAGGTGCGCCGGCTGGTGGCCGACATGATCGAGACGATGCTGGACGCGCCGGGCATCGGCCTGGCGGCGCCGCAGGTGCACGTGCCCTGGCGCCTGTTCGTCTTCCACATTCCGGCCGCCCGCAGCGGCGAGCCCGCCATCCCGCCGCAGGTGGTGATCAACCCGCGCTGGGAGGCGCTGGATGGCGAGGTGGCTCAGCGCGTGGAGGGCTGCCTGTCGATCCCCGGGCTGCTGGCCGCCGTGCCGCGGGCCGTGCGGATCCGCTACGCAGGGGTGGATTGCGACGGCGCGCCGGTGGGCGGCGAGGCGGACGGGCTGCACGCCAACGTGGTGCAGCACGAATACGACCACCTGGACGGCATCCTCTACCCCATGCGGGTGACCGATTTCAGCCAGTTCGGCTTCGCCGAGGAGGTGGCGCGCAACGCGCAGGCGGATGCCGCGGCCAGGCAGGCCCAGCAGGCGGCGCCGGCCACGCCCGGGCGAACGGCGGGGGTGTCGCAATGAGCGCGTCCTACGACCGCCAGGCTGCGCGCGACGCAGCAATCCGCGCGATGCTGCCGCTGGTGCCCGAACACGGCTGGACCGTGCGGGCGCTGAACGCGGCTGCCGGCGAACAGGCGGGGGTGCTGTTTCCTGGCGGCCCGGCCGAGCTGGTGGAGGCCTACATCGACATGGCGACGCGCGACATGGTTCGCGCAGCCGCGCCGGCGCTGGACGGCCAACGGCTCTCGCAGAAGGTGCGTACGCTGATCCTGACGCGGCTGCAGCAGGCCGAGCCGGACCGGCAGGCAGTGCGCCGTGCCGTCAGCGTGCTGGCGCTGCCCGGCAACGCAGGCGTGGCCGCGGGCTGCACGGCGCGCACGGTCGATGCGATCTGGACCGCAGCCGGCGACACTGGCACCGGGTTCAGCTGGTATTCGAAGCGGGCGATCCTGGCCTCGGTTTACACCGCCACGCTGCTCTACTGGTTGGGAGAGGGCCGCACGCGCGAGGAGGTGACCGCGTTCCTGGACAGACGCCTGGCCGGCGTGGCGCAATTGGGCAAGTTCACGGC
>CAXUIR010000199.1:0-1347 GCA_964251005.1 uncultured Acetobacteraceae bacterium
CTGATAGAGGCCGGGCGGGTTATGGCCTCCGGCCCCCTGGACGAGGTGGCGAGCCGTGCCGAGCTGCCCATCGCCGCGCGTGACGACGCGGCGGGCGTGCTGCGCGGCCAGGTCGCGGCGCACGACGCAGCGCGGCGGCTGAGTGCGGTCGCCTGCGGCGCCGATTTGGTGTGGGTGGCGCTGCTGGCCGCCCCGCTCGGCGCCAACGTGCGGCTGCTGGTGCCGGCGCGCGAGGTGATCCTGGCGCTGGACGCTCCGCGCGCGATCAGCGTCAATAACTGCCTGCCGGCCGTGGTCGCGGGCCTGGTGGAAGACGCGCGCGCCCACGCCGCCCTGGTCAGCCTGGAGCTCGGCGGCGGCAGGCTGCTGGCGCGGGTGACGCTGGACGCGGCCTCCCGCCTGGGGCTGCACCCGGGACGGCAGGTGCTGGCGCTGATCAAGGCGATGTCTGTAGAGTTGCTGCAAGAATAGACCGAACGGAGGACCACGATGAACGAGATGAGCGAGGCCGCCACCGAGCTGGCCATCCGCCGCGACCTGGCCGCCGCCTACCGCCTGGTGGCGCTGTTCGGCTGGGACGACCTGATTTTCACCCACATTTCCGCCCGCATCCCCGGGCCGGAGCACCACTTCCTGATCAACCCGTATGGCTACATGTTCGAGGAGATCACCGCCTCCAGCCTGGTGAAGATCGGCATGGACGGCCGCGCGGTGGACGGCTCGGCTTCCATGGTGAACCCGGCCGGCTTCACCATCCACTCCGCCGTGCACGAGGTGCGCGAGGACGCCGGCTGCGTGATGCACGTGCACACGCCGGACGGCACCGCGGTGGCCAGTTGCCCAGAGGGCCTCAAGCCGCTGAACCAGACCGCGCAGCTGGTCACCGGCGACCTCGCCTACCACGATTACGAAGGCGTCGCACTCGACCACGACGAACGGCCGCGGCTGCAACGCGACCTTGGCAGCAAGAACCTGATGCTGCTGCGCAACCACGGCACGCTGACGGTGGGCCGCACCGTGGCAGAAGCGTTCGTGCGGTTATACTACCTGGAGCGCGCGTGCACGATGCAGGTGCGCACGAGCATGTTGGGCAGCGAGCACTACCCGACGCATCCCGAGGTTATCGACAAGAACGAGAAGATGGGTGCCGCACCGGGGTTCGCTGCGCTGGCCAACAAGCTGGCTTGGCCGGCGCTGTTGCGGAAGCTGGATCGGGATAATCCGGGGTATAAAGCGTAAAGCAAGCGCTTCTTTTTCGAGAAAAAAAAGCAAAAAGCTTTTGTCTCCGCTGTCGCGCGCTCGCCGGAGAGGGTCGGGCCCCGGGGGCCAAAAAGGTTTTGTTTTTTT
>CAXUIR010000199.1:1357-5330 GCA_964251005.1 uncultured Acetobacteraceae bacterium
TTTTAGCTAAAAAAAAAACAAAAACCTTTTGGCCCCCGGTGCCGCCGCCCCCGGGGCCCGCGCGCGACAGCGTAGACAAAAGCTTTTTGCTTTTTTCTTCAGAAAAGAACTGCTTGCTTACTTTCTTGCCTCCGCCAAGGCGCGCTTTACCCACTCACGGTTGAACCGAATGCAGTACACCGGAGTGTACGGCTGAAAGCGCCAGCCTTCGGAGAGTGCCCCCACGTCGACCGGGTCGAAACCAAACTGCTCGTGCAGGTCGGCCGCGACTTGTTTCGCCGCAGCGTCCTGCTCGTGCAGGTCGGCCGCGACTTGTTTCGCCGCAGCGTCGTCGCCAGCGAGCGGGAGTGCGCGTCGGTCAAACGAGCCGGCGGGCTGACCGTCCCGATCGAAATGCGGCATCATGATCGCGTTGAACGCCTTGACGATCTTCGACTTGGGAAGGTGCTCGGCCAACATCTCGCTGCTGGTCGTGCGTTTTTCGTCTAGTTCGGGGATCGGGTCGTCACGCGTTGGTAGTAGTTGTTGGTGTCGACGACGATCTTGCCGACCAACGGCTCGACCGGAACGGCTTTGTAGTTCTTCATGGTGATGGCGACGATGATGAGGTCGCCGAACTTCGCCGCATCCTCGATCGTGCCGGTCGTGCAGCCTATCAGCGCCGACTCGCTGAAGAGGGTATGAGGGCCACGTGAGTTGCTGATCATCACCTCGTGCCCGGTTTTTACACCGGCACTGGCCAGAGAGCGGCCGACATAACCTGCGCCGATGATGCCGATCTTCACGGATTGAGCCTCCTAGTAGTCTCAGAAGGCGATCAGGTCTTCGCCTTCAACTCGCCGATGTGCCGCTGGACGATCTTGTAGGTCTCCGCTGCAAAAGCACGCAGGCCAGGGTTGGTACCGCCGCTGCCTTCCTTGGCGAAAGCGGCACCGTCCTTGGCGTGGATTGTCTCCATGTCTTGAAGATAGGCGGCGTCGAACGCTGAGCCGGAGAGCGACTTCAACTGGTCCACTTCCTTCTGGAACGTGGCGTTCAGGGTGTCTGGAAAGCTGATGCCCGCGGCTGTGGCGGCCGTCTTCAGCTTGCCGCCGACCAGCAGGTGGTCGTGCGCCTCGGTGTTGCCCTGGTCCTGGATGTCCTGGGTGCTGCCCTGGCTGGCGGCGAGGTCGCCGGCCTTCACCTCGAACATGCCGCCCTGGCTGACCATGGCCACGAAGGCGCGGTCCGCAGCGGACGCTTTCTCGGCTGCCAGCGCGTGTCCGGCGAGGCTGCCGAGCGCTAGAACGGCCAGTATTGCTTTCACAGAATGCGACCTTTCCGCGGTTTGGTTTCGCAACACGCTTTGGTGAGGAGAGTTCCCCGCTTCTGCAAAGGACAGGAAGGCCGTCGTTTCGAGACGGAGCAAAAAGCTTTTTTTGCGACTGTCGCGGTTCTGTCCGGCAAGCGCGCGACAGCGCAAGCAAAAGTTTTTTGGTTCTTTTTTTCAAAAAAGAACTGCTTGCTTTCCGTCGCGCCGCCGACTGGTGTCGCATCCCATGTCAACAACGCTCCGCAAGCAACGACTGGCGACGTTCGTCGCCGCCGGGTTCGGCAGCGGCGCTGCGCCACGGGCGCCGGGCACGGCGGGGTCGGTTGTGGGGCTGCTGGCAGGGCTGGCGCTGTGGCGCGCCTGGCCGCCACTGCTGCCGGCCGGCATGCTGCTGGCGATCTTCGGCGGGCTGTGGGCGATACGTGCTGCGACCGGATTGCCGTGGCGCGCGTCCGCGCCGGCCGATCATGACGATCCGGGCTGGATCGTGATCGACGAGGTGGCCGGCCAGATGCTGGCGTTGCTTGGGCTGCACCGGTTCACCTGGGCCGGCGTGGCGGCGGCGTTCGTGCTGTTCCGCCTGTTCGACATCGTCAAGCCCGGGCCGGTAGGCTGGGCGGACCGGCGGGGCGGGGCGGTCGGCATCATGCTGGACGACATGCTAGCCGGCTTGTTGGCAGCAGCGGTAGAAGGCCTTCTTTTTTGAGAAGAAGAAGCAAAAAACTTTTGTCACGGCTGTGGCAGGCCTCTCCGCACGGCGTAACCCAGGAACAAAAGTTTTTTGGTTCTTTTTTTCAAAAAAGAACTGCTTGCTTGCGATGATGCAAGCCTGGACCCCTCGCCCAAACCGCCCTGAACCAGCAGCCCTGCTCGCCGCTCAAGGCCGCACCCGCCTACCCGAGCTGCTAAGCCTGCGAGAGGAACGCATGCGCGCCTCGCCGTTCGCCTTCCTGCGCGGCGCCGCCGCGGTGATGGCGGCGGACCTCGCCACGCTGAGCGGTCCGGGCGCCGTGGTGCAGCTGTGCGGCGACGCGCATCTGGCCAATTTCGGCGTCTACGCCTCGCCGGAGGGCAACCCGGTGTTCGACGTGAACGATTTCGACGAGACGCTGCCCGGTCCGTTCGACTGGGACCTGCGCCGGCTGGCGACCAGCCTGGTGCTGAGTGCGCGCGAGCACGGCTTGGCTGCGCGGGCGTGCCGTGCGCTGGCCGCCCGCGCGGCGCGGCACTATCGCCGGCACGTGGCGCGGCTGGCCGAGCTGTCGCCGTACGAGGCATGGCACAGCACGATCGACATGCGCGCGGCGATCGAGGCGATCGACGGCCACAAGCTGCGGCGCCGGCTGGGCAAGCGCCTGCGCGCGGCGCTGGACGCCAGCGTCGACCATTACGGGCTGGTGGAGGACGATGCCGGCGGCCTGATCAGGGACCACGCCAACACCCGCCACCTGCCTGATTACGAGGGCACGATAGACGCGGCGTTCGCGGCCTACCCGGCGACGCTGCAGCCGCAATTCGCCGACCTGATGGGGCGTTACCGCCTGGTGGACCGTGCGTTCAAGGTGGTGGGCGTGGGTTCGGTGGGCACGTTTTGCGCCATCGGGTTGTTCGCATCGTCGCAGGGTGCGCCTCTGCTGTTGCAGTTGAAGGAGGCGCAGGCGTCGGTGCGGGCGGGGCCCACCCGCGCGCCGGCGCGGACGTGCGAGGGCGAGCGCGTGGTGACCGGGCAGCGGCGGCTGCAGGCACAGAGCGACATCTTCCTGGGCTGGACGCCGGCGCCGGTTGACGGGCGGGACTTCTACGTGCGGCGGCTGAAGGACAGCCGGCTGGCGCAGGTGGGCGCGGCGCTGGAGGCGGACATGCTGGGGTTCGCGGCGTCACTGTGCGGGCGGACGCTGGCGCGCGCGCATGGGCGGGCTGGCGATGCGACGCGGCTGGCTGTGTCGATCGCGGCGTTCGGCGATGGAGCGGCGTTCGATGAGGGTATCGCGGCGTTTGCCGAGGGGTATGCGGATCAAACGGAGTTGGATCATGAGATGTTTTGCAGGAAGTAAGGCCTTCTTTTTCGAGAAAAAGAAGCAAAAAGCTTTTGTCACGGCTGTCGTGGACCTCTCCGCCGGCGCGTGCCCCAGGAGCAAAAGTTTTTTGGTTCTTTTTTTCAAAAAAGAACTGCTTGCTTCCTGCCATGCTCGCTGAAGACGTCCTCACCGAAGCCGCCGCGCTTCTGCAGATGTTGCGTGCACGCAACTGGATGGTTGCCACCGCGGAGAGCTGCACCGGCGGGCTGATCGCGGCTGCGCTCACGCACGTGGCAGGCTCGTCGGACGTGGTCGACCGCGGGTTCGTCACGTATTCCAACGCGGCCAAGGTGCAGATGCTGGGCGTGGACGAGGCGCTGATCGCGTCGCACGGCGCGGTCAGCGAGGCGGTCGCCCGCGCGATGGCCGAGGGCGCCCGCGCCCGCTCGGGTGCGAACGTTGCCGTCAGCGTCACGGGAATTGCCGGGCCGGGCGGCGGCAGCGCGGACAAGCCGGTGGGGCTGGTGTGGTTCGGCTGCGCCGTGCGGGGCGGCGAGGTGGCCAGCGCGCGGCAGGTGTTCGGCGGCGACCGTGCCTCAGTGCGCGCGCAAAGCGTGCGGTTCGCGTTTGCGCTGCTGCGTGA
>CAXUIR010000200.1:0-435 GCA_964251005.1 uncultured Acetobacteraceae bacterium
GGCGAGGATGGAGGCGAGGTTCGCGGCGTCGCTGGCCAGCGCGCGCCGGGCGGGCAATGGGGCCTGGTCGCCGTCCATGGAGAACACGCTCTCGGTGACGATGAAGCGGCGGGCGTCCTGGTGCGCGTGGGCGTCCAGCAGCTCGGCGAGGTGGCCAGCGTCGTTGTGGCGGAAGACGATCTGGTTGCGGCCGGCGGCCCGCGCGCCGTGGTGCAGGCTCGCGTGGATCAGCGCGTCGGTGAACAGCAGCGGCGGCGGGCCCGGCAGGCGCAGCAACGCGGCCAGCACAGAGGCGTTGGCCTGCCAGCCGGAGGCGAACAGCAGCGCCGCCTCGGTGCCCTTCAGCGCGGCCAGGCGCGCTTCGACCTGCGTGTGCAGGCCGAGTGTGCCAGTGCCCAGACGGGAGGCGCCGGGGGCGGCGGCGGGGGGCGCCGC
>CAXUIR010000200.1:445-5308 GCA_964251005.1 uncultured Acetobacteraceae bacterium
TCGTTGCCGGAGACGTTGAGCAGGCCGGCATGCGGGGCGGCCGCGGTGCGCAGCAGGCCGCGGCGGGAGAGATCGGCCAGGGCTTCGGTGAAGGCTGCGTCGAAGCGGGACATGCGGTTTGGTCGGTCAGCGGACGGTGGGAGTCAAGGTTGGCGGGAGTAGGCCGTAAGCCGACGTGGTGCCTTGATGCGCGCGCTGGTGCGCTCAACCTGCTGGCGTGTGCCTGCCGGCCCGGCTGCCGGCGGGTGGGATGCAGCTGGCCGCTGGAACACGGGATTTGAGATGACACGCAATGCCCGAGGTTGAACGTGCGCCCAGGTGGTGGATGCGGCGGACACGCCCTGGTGGCGGGGAGGAGCAGGCGGTGAGCGGCGACGCGGCCGCTTGCCACCAGCAAAACGCGGCGGTGGACGCGGAGCACCCTGCTTTGGTCGAGCAGCCGGCTATGGTCGAGGAACTGCTCGTGGGCGAGCCGGACGCCGAGCCTGTCCAGTCCGAGGCGACGGTGCCGGATGTGGCGGAGCCGGAGCCGGAGCCGGAGGCGGCAGCGTCGGAGCAGGAGCTGCTACCGCCTGCCCCGCCGGCGGTGCCCAGCTTCGAGGAGACGTTGGCGCAAGGCTACGACGCTGCCTTGCAGGTTGCCGTCCAGCGGGCGCGCAGCGCGGTTCATCGCATCCTGGATGCCGGCGAGGCGGAGCTGCGCGACAGGAACTTCCTGCTGAGCTGCGTCCTGCAATTTGGCCTCGCCTACAAGGACTGGCGCGGGTTGGCTGCCTTCACCGAGGCGATGAACCCCGTCGATTACGGCATGCTGCAGGTGCCAACCGAGTTTGCGGACTACCTGCTGCTCGCCGGGGCCGGCAGGCCGGCGAGCGCCATCGAGATCGGCGTCTACCGCGGGGCGACGGCGTATTTCGCGGCCGCCTATCTCTCGCGGTTGAACCCCGAGCTCGTCTACACCGCCGTCGACGTGGTCGACCACCTCGTAGATTTCGACTACTTCGCCGCCATCCTGCCGATCGTAAAGGCGGCGCCCGCCACCAGCGGTCACTTCGCAGGCCAGTCCTTCGACCTGGCGTTCATCGACGGTAGCCATTCCTACGACGATTCGAGGCGGGACTGGCTGCACGTCGGGCGCTCGTCCGGCGTCGTTGCGTTTCACGACATCAACGGTGCGGAGTACGACAGCGAGAACGGCGGCATCAGGCGGACATGGGCGGAGCTCAAGCTGCAGCATAGGACGACGCGGACGATCATCGAGGTGTCGCACGTGTCCGGCTGGATGGGGATCGGCATGGTGTTCAACACCGGCGCGCCCTGGACACCAAAGTAGGATCCGGCGCTTTGGCGGAGCCTTCCACAAACGCATCGTCAGAGCCAAACTCGGCTGGTTCTGTCAGGAAAGAACCGTTTGCTCTGTCTGCCTCCTCACCAGCCGATCCACGACGCGTGCCCACCACGCATCGACGTAAGCCAGCGGCCCTGCAGCCAGCAGCGTGACGGACAGCGTCACCACGATGGCCGCGGCGATGCCCAGAGTATCCGCCCCTGCCTGCAGAAACGCGAAACAGCCGGCCGACATGAGGATTGGCAGGTGCAGCAGGTATCTGGGGAACCACCGCCGGCCGAGCAGCCGGGCGAGCCGGTCGCTCAGCACCCGGCGGCCGGCGGGGAAGGCCGCGGCGGCCAGAGCGAGCGTTCCCCCGACGCCGTAGACCAGGGCTTCCGGCATCACGAAACCTAACTGGTCGAGGCTCCATCGGCCGAGCGCCGAGTTGGCGGAGTAGCAGGCCGCCGCGTAGGCGGTAGCCACGAGCACCGGCAGGCTCCACAGCGGCAACGCCGGACGCCGCCGCGACGCTGCGACGCTCGCAAGTGTCACGCCGAGCGGAAAGGGAACCAGCCACGGATCGATGCCGAAACAGGCAACGCAGGCGGTGACCAACAGCACCGTCCGCGCACCGCGCGACGGCAGGTGCAGCAACGCGAGCGCCAGCCCGAAGGCCACGAAGCTGCCGGCGAACTCCAGGCGCATCGTCCAAAGATTGCTGTTGTAGGTGGCGGCGCCGGTGATGAAGGTGAAGTACACGCCCTGCCAAAGCGCGTCCCAGACATTCGGCACCAGCGTAGGCCCAAGCCGGCCGACGCCGAAATGCGACAGCCAGAACGAGTGTGTGAGCGCGCCTGCCTGTTCGTTGCGATACAGGCCGAGCGGGAACAGCGACCAGCAGATCAGGCAGGTCAGGCCGACCGTGCCGGCGAGCCGCGGCCAGCGTTTGACAGCGCCGCGTGCCAGGCTCGCCGGGTCGTTGGCCTGCAGGCTGCGCCGGGTGAGCACGTAGCCGGACAGCACGAAGAAAAAGCCCACCGCCGCCGGGCCGTTGACCAGGCCGAACCATGGGCACCCGATCCAGGACAGCGCGTGCGGGAACTGCGGCAACGCGCCGGAGCGCTCCGGGTCGAAGGCGAGCAGCAGGTGCCAGAAGACCACGACCAGGGCCGCCAGGCCGCGCATGGCTTCCAGCGACTCGTCTTTCTCGGCAGTGGAGGTCAGGGCTGGGGCAGGCATCGTCATGCCGCTTGATTGCAGGTTCGCCGGGGCGTTGCACGTTTGCCCTCGCGGTGGAGGAAGACAGAAAGCAAGCAGTTCTTTTTTGAAAAAAAGAACCAAAAAACTTTTGTCGCCCGCGGGTGTGCCAGGATGAAACGTGTTGTCTCAGCCGTCCGCGACAGCCGCAGCAAAAGCTTTTTGCTTCTTCTTCTCGAAAAAGAAGGCCTTCCTTTCCGCTTGCCAACGCGACCCCGCGCCTGCCTGATAAAACCCCAAGATCAAGCGCACCTACCTTCATCTTGTGTTGTTGCGTGGCGTGCTTCCCACATATGGTGTTATCAAGCTTGACGCGTAGTGAGGGCAGAGCAGGATGGACGGCATGACGAATCGTGACCTCGGAGAAATCGCCTTGCTGGACGACGCCGTGCAGATGCGGGGCCGACACCAGGTCCGCGTCGACCGAAGCCGCGACGCGCTGCTGACCGATTTCGGCCGTTCCACGCTGGACGACCGCTACCTGCTGCCCGGCGAATCCTACCAGGATTTGTTCGCCCGCGTCGCCAGCTTCTACGGTGACGACGCGGCGCACGCGCAACGGCTGTACGACTACATCAGCCGGCTGTGGCTGATGCCGGCCACGCCCGTGCTGTCCAACGGCGGCACCCAGCGCGGCCTGCCGATCTCCTGCTTCCTCAACGAGGCGTCCGACAGCCTCGACGGCATCGTCGGTCTGTGGAACGAGAACGTCTGGCTGGCCAGCAAGGGCGGCGGCATCGGCAGCTACTGGGGCAATCTGCGCTCGATCGGCGAGAAGGTCGGGCAGAACGGCAAGACCAGCGGCGTCATCCCGTTCATCCGGGTGATGGACAGCCTGACGCTCGCGATCAGCCAGGGCTCGCTGCGCCGCGGGTCGGCCGCGGTATACCTGCCGGTCAGCCATCCGGAGATCGAGGAGTTCATCGAGATACGCCGTCCCACCGGCGGCGACCCGAACCGCAAGGCGCCCAACCTGCACCACGGCATATTGCTGCCGGACGATTTCATGCGCGCGGTGGAAGCCGACGAGATGTGGTCGCTGCGCTCGCCGAAGGACCAGAGCATCGTGAGGCAGATCTCCGCGCGTTCGCTGTGGATACGCATCCTGATCGCCCGCGTGGAGACCGGCGAACCGTACCTGATCTTCTCCGACCACGTGAACAACGCACGGCCCGACCACCACAAGCTGGCCGGACTGGAGGTGAAAACCTCGAATTTGTGCAGCGAGATCACCCTACCGACGGGACTGGACCAGTACGGCCAACAACGCACGGCGGTGTGCTGCCTATCCTCGGTGAACCTGGAGACCTGGTTCGACTGGAAGGATCACCCGCTGTTCATCGAGGACACCATGCGGTTCCTCGACAACGTGCTGCAGGATTTCATCGACCGCGCGCCGCACGAGATGGATCGCGCCAAATACGCCGCTGCGCGCGAGCGTTCGGTGGGGTTGGGCGTGATGGGGTTTCACTCGTTCCTGCAGTCGCAGAACGTGCCGTTCGAGAGCGTCATCGCAAAGGTGTGGAACAAGCGGATGCACAAGCAGCTCCGCGAGCAGGCAGATGCCGCCTCGAAACTTCTCGCCGAGGAGCGTGGCGCCTGCCCGGACGCCGCCGATTTCGGCGTGATGGAGCGCTTCTCCCACAAGATCGCCATCGCGCCAACCGCCAGCATCTCGGTGATCGCCGGCAACGCCAGCCCGGGCATCGAGCCGATCGCGGCGAACGTGTTCCTGCAGAAGACGCTGTCCGGCAGCTTCACCGTGCGCAACCGTCACTTGCAGCAACTGCTCGCCGCACGCGGCATGGACAACGAGGAGGTGTGGTCGTCCATCACGCTGCGCGCCGGCAGCGTGCAGCATCTGGACTCCCTCACCGAGCAGGAGCGGGCGGTGTACAAGACCGCCTTCGAGCTGGACCAGCGCTGGATCATCGAACACGCCGCCGACCGCACGCCCTACGTGTGCCAGAGCCAGTCGGTGAACGTGTTCCTGCCTGCCAACATCCACAAGCGCGACCTGCATGAGATACACTTGCTGGCGTGGAAGCGTGGGATGAAGTCGCTGTACTACTGTCGGTCGCTGTCGATCCAGCGCGCGGATACGGTGAGCGACATGCCGAAATCCTCGCTGATCGATTTGGGGGTGAACGATCCGTTGCCTCTGCCGATTGCGGCGGCGCCGGCTGCGAACTATGAGGAGTGTTTGAGCTGCCAATAAGGTAAGCAAGGCCTTCTTTTCTGAAGAAAAGAAGCAAAAGACTTTTGACTCCGCTGTC
>CAXUIR010000201.1:0-5294 GCA_964251005.1 uncultured Acetobacteraceae bacterium
CCACAAAAGGGCACATGGCATGAACAGACGCATCCTAGCGGCCGGCGCAGCTTTCAGTCTGCTGAGCGTCGCCGCCACCGCGGCCGAGACGACGCAGACCTTCCCCACCGGCACCTGGGGCTTCGACCTTTCGGGCATGAACCGCAAGGTGGCGCCCGGCAACAACTTCTTCGACTTTGCCGACGGCACCGCGGTGGCCGGCATCGTCATCCCGCCGGACCGCACCAACTTCGGCGCGTTCATCGCACTCGCAGACCTCTCCGAGCAGCGCGTCCACGCCATCCTGAACGAAGCCTCCGCCCACGTGGCCGACCAGCCGACGGACGCGATCGGCAAGGCCGGCGCCATGTTCAAGGCTTTCATGGACGAGGCCGCGGTGGAGAAGCTGGGCGCCGCACCGCTCAAGCCCGAACTGGCGGAGATTGCCGCGCTGAAGACGCCGGCGAATTTCGCGGCCCTGCAGGGGCGCGCGCAAACCACCTTTCAAGGTTCGCTGTTCTCGATGGACATCGAGCCGGACCTGAAGGATCCCACCAAGTATTCGATCAGCCTGGGCCAGGCCGGGCTCGGCATGCCGGATCGTGACTATTACATCTCTGCCCAGTTCGCCGACAAGAAAGCCAAATACGCCGCCTTCGTGACGAAGATGCTGACGCTGGCAGGCTGGGCCGATCCGTCCGGCAACGCCGCCAAGGTCGTCGCCTTCGAGCAGAAGATCGCCGAGGCCAGCTGGCCGCGTGCGGATGAGCGCGATCCGGACAAGGTGTACAACCCGACAACGCCGGCGCAGCTTGCCAAGGCCGCACCAGGCTTCGACTGGCCGGCGTTCTTCAAGGCGGCGGGTCTGGGCACGCCGGACGTGGTGGTCGTGGCCGAGAACACGGCGATCAGCAAGATCGCGGCGATAGCCGGCGCAGCACCGATCGGCACGTTGCAGGCCTGGGCCGCGTTCCACCTGGCGACCAACGCCGCGCCGGTGCTCTCGAAAGAGTTCGTGACGGCAGCTTTCGACTTCAACAACCGCGAACTGCAAGGCCAGCCGCAGCAACGCCCACGCTGGAAGCGTGGCGTGCATGCGACCGAGACCGCCTTGGGCGAAGCTGTAGGGCAGACCTACGTGCAACGTTACTACCCGCCGGAAGCACAGACCAAGATGGAAGCGCTGACGCACGACCTGCGCGCCGCCTTCCGCGTGCGTCTGCAGCACAACAGCTGGATGCAGCCGCAAACCCGCGAGTTGGCGGTCGCCAAGCTGGACGCGTTCGACTTCCAGATCGGCAAGCCGAAGAAGTGGCGCGATTACGCCTCGCTGCACATCGACCCGCACGACCTCTACGGCGACGTGGAGCGCGGCACCGCGTTCGAGTGGGCGTTCTGGCTGCAGCACCTTGGCCACCACGTGGACAAGGACCAGTGGGACATGACGCCGCAAACCGTGAACGCCTACAACAACCCCGTCTTCAACGAGGTGGTGTTCCCCGCCGCCATCCTGCAGCCGCCGTTCTTCGACGAAAAGGCGGACCCGGCGATCAACTACGGCGCCATCGGCGGCGTGATCGGCCACGAGATGACGCACGGTTTCGACGACGAGGGCCGCAAGTTCGACGCGATGGGCCGGCTGCACGATTGGTGGACCGCGGAGGACGCCAAGCACTTCGATGCGCTGGGCAAGCGCTTCGGCGCCGAGTACGCGGCGATGGACATCATGCCAGGCGCACACATCAACCCGGCGCTGACGATGGGCGAGAACATCGCCGACCTCGGCGGGCTGACGCTGGCGCTGGGCGCCTACCACGCCTCGCTGCACGGGCAGCCGGCGCCGGTGGTGGACGGCATGACCGGCGACCAGCGCGTGTTCCTCGGCTGGGCGCAGGTGTGGCGCGCGAAGGTACGGCCGGACGCGGCGCGGCAGCGGCTGGTGACCGATCCGCACTCGCCGCCGGTGGCGCGGGTGAACGGGCCGGTGCAGAACCTTGATGCGTGGTACTCGGCTTTCGACGTGAAGCCGGGGGATGCGCAGTACCTGAAGCCGGAAGATCGTGTGAAGATCTGGTAGCAAGCAAGCAGTTCTTTTTTGGAAAAAAGAACCAAAAAACTTTTGCTCCTGGGGTGCACGCCGGCTGAAAGGTCCGCGACAGCAGGGACAAAAGTTTTTTGCTTCTTTTTTTCAAAAAAGAAGGCCTTGCTTACTTCCCGATCAGCGCCTCCAGGATCTCCCCCGAGCGCGTCAACGCCAGCGAGTAGTGCACCTCGCCCGCAACCAGCCGCACCTTTGCCGGCAGCGCCGCGTAAGCGCTCAGCGTCGCGTGCGGCACCACGATGTCAGCCGTGCCGTGCCAGATGCCGACCGGGGCGCGCATGCTGGCAAGGTCGAAACCCCAGTCGTTGGCGTAGATGCGTGCGTCCGAGGCGGCGCCGGCCACCCCCTGCCGCAGCCCTTCCGCCCAGGCGGCGATCAGACCGGCGCGCCGCGCTGGCGTCAGGCACGCGACGTCGGCGGGGGTGCTCGCACCGTCCAGCACGCGCCGCGGGTCGAACGCGCCGAGGCGCACGCCTTGCCGGATGGCGGTCATCAACACGCGGGCCATGGCCGGGTGTCGCCCGAGCCACTGCAAGCGGCGCAGGCCCTGGCCGAGCACCGCGCCGCGCGGCGCGGTGCTCGGCCAGGGCCTGCGCCGCTTGCAGTGGCTCGGGCGACACCCGGCCATGGCCCGCGTGTTGATGACCGCCATCCGGCAAGGCGTGCGCCTCGGCGCGTTCGACCCGCGGCGCGTGCTGGACGGTGCGAGCACCCCCGCCGACGTCGCGTGCCTGACGCCAGCGCGGCGCGCCGGTCTGATCGCCGCCTGGGCGGAAGGGCTGCGGCAGGGGGTGGCCGGCGCCGCCTCGGACGCACGCATCTACGCCAACGACTGGGGTTTCGACCTTGCCAGCATGCGCGCCCCGGTCGGCATCTGGCACGGCACGGCTGACATCGTGGTGCCGCACGCGACGCTGAGCGCTTACGCGGCGCTGCCGGCAAAGGTGCGGCTGGTTGCGGGCGAGGTGCACTACTCGCTGGCGTTGACGCGCTCGGGGGAGATCCTGGAGGCGCTGATCGGGAAGTAAGCAAGGCCTTCTTTTTTGAAAAAAAGAAGCAAAAAACTTTTGTCCCTGCTGTCGCGGACCTTTCAGCCGGCGTGCACCCCAGGAGCAAAAGTTTTTTGGTTCTTTTTTCCAAAAAAGAACTGCTTGCTTGCTACCAGATCTTCACACGATCTTCCGGCTTCAGGTACTGCGCATCCCCCGGCTTCACGTCGAAAGCCGAGTACCACGCATCAAGGTTCTGCACCGGCCCGTTCACCCGCGCCACCGGCGGCGAGTGCGGATCGGTCACCAGCCGCTGCCGCGCCGCGTCCGGCCGTACCTTCGCGCGCCACACCTGCGCCCAGCCGAGGAACACGCGCTGGTCGCCGGTCATGCCGTCCACCACCGGCGCCGGCTGCCCGTGCAGCGAGGCGTGGTAGGCGCCCAGCGCCAGCGTCAGCCCGCCGAGGTCGGCGATGTTCTCGCCCATCGTCAGCGCCGGGTTGATGTGTGCGCCTGGCATGATGTCCATCGCCGCGTACTCGGCGCCGAAGCGCTTGCCCAGCGCATCGAAGTGCTTGGCGTCCTCCGCGGTCCACCAATCGTGCAGCCGGCCCATCGCGTCGAACTTGCGGCCCTCGTCGTCGAAACCGTGCGTCATCTCGTGGCCGATCACGCCGCCGATGGCGCCGTAGTTGATCGCCGGGTCCGCCTTTTCGTCGAAGAACGGCGGCTGCAGGATGGCGGCGGGGAACACCACCTCGTTGAAGACGGGGTTGTTGTAGGCGTTCACGGTTTGCGGCGTCATGTCCCACTGGTCCTTGTCCACGTGGTGGCCAAGGTGCTGCAGCCAGAACGCCCACTCGAACGCGGTGCCGCGCTCCACGTCGCCGTAGAGGTCGTGCGGGTCGATGTGCAGCGAGGCGTAATCGCGCCACTTCTTCGGCTTGCCGATCTGGAAGTCGAACGCGTCCAGCTTGGCGACCGCCAACTCGCGGGTTTGCGGCTGCATCCAGCTGTTGTGCTGCAGACGCACGCGGAAGGCGGCGCGCAGGTCGTGCGTCAGCGCTTCCATCTTGGTCTGTGCTTCCGGCGGGTAGTAACGTTGCACGTAGGTCTGCCCTACAGCTTCGCCCAAGGCGGTCTCGGTCGCATGCACGCCACGCTTCCAGCGTGGGCGTTGCTGCGGCTGGCCTTGCAGTTCGCGGTTGTTGAAGTCGAAAGCTGCCGTCACGAACTCTTTCGAGAGCACCGGCGCGGCGTTGGTCGCCAGGTGGAACGCGGCCCAGGCCTGCAACGTGCCGATCGGTGCTGCGCCGGCTATCGCCGCGATCTTGCTGATCGCCGTGTTCTCGGCCACGACCACCACGTCCGGCGTGCCCAGACCCGCCGCCTTGAAGAACGCCGGCCAGTCGAAGCCTGGTGCGGCCTTGGCAAGCTGCGCCGGCGTTGTCGGGTTGTACACCTTGTCCGGATCGCGCTCATCCGCACGCGGCCAGCTGGCCTCGGCGATCTTCTGCTCGAAGGCGACGACCTTGGCGGCGTTGCCGGACGGATCGGCCCAGCCTGCCAGCGTCAGCATCTTCGTCACGAAGGCGGCGTATTTGGCTTTCTTGTCGGCGAACTGGGCAGAGATGTAATAGTCACGATCCGGCATGCCGAGCCCGGCCTGGCCCAGGCTGATCGAATACTTGGTGGGATCCTTCAGGTCCGGCTCGATGTCCATCGAGAACAGCGAACCTTGAAAGGTGGTTTGCGCGCGCCCCTGCAGGGCCGCGAAATTCGCCGGCGTCTTCAGCGCGGCAATCTCCGCCAGTTCGGGCTTGAGCGGTGCGGCGCCCAGCTTCTCCACCGCGGCCTCGTCCATGAAAGCCTTGAACATGGCGCCGGCCTTGCCGATCGCGTCCGTCGGCTGGTCGGCCACGTGGGCGGAGGCTTCGTTCAGGATGGCGTGGACGCGCTGCTCGGAGAGGTCTGCGAGTGCGATGAACGCGCCGAAGTTGGTGCGGTCCGGCGGGATGACGATGCCGGCCACCGCGGTGCCGTCGGCAAAGTCGAAGAAGTTGTTGCCGGGCGCCACCTTGCGGTTCATGCCCGAAAGGTCGAAGCCCCAGGTGCCGGTGGGGAAGGTCTGCGTCGTCTCGGCCGCGGTGGCGGCGACGCTCAGCAGACTGAAAGCTGCGCCGGCCGCTAGGATGCGTCTGTTCATGCCATGTGCCCTTTTGTGG
>CAXUIR010000202.1:0-5277 GCA_964251005.1 uncultured Acetobacteraceae bacterium
CAAGCAAGCGGTTCTTTTTTGAAAAAAAGAACCAAAAAACTTTTGTTCCCTTGGGCGCGCGGTGCAGAACCTTTGCGACAGCAGGACCAAAAGTTTTTTGCTGCCTTTTGTCAAAAAAGCAGGCCTTGCTTTCTTGCAACGAAGCGGTCAACCCGGTGACGCGCGATGCGGTGGCCGGCCGGACACAGGGCTTGCAACTGGACTTTCCCGGCCGATACGGGTGATTTGCCCTTCCAGGCCTGGGCGATCCTCACGCCGGCCTCTCGATAGGAACATCCGCGCGTGTCCTCCCCCCTCGCCAGCCGCCGCAACCTCGACTTCACGCTCTACGACTGGCTCGGGGTGGACGCGCTGACGCAGCGCCCCGCCCACGCCGAGCATTCCCGCGAGACGTTCGACGCGCTGCTCGACCTCGCCGAGAGGATCGCCGTCGACAAGTACCTGCCCACCCTGAAGGCGGGCGACCGGCACGAGCCCTGGCAGGACGCCGACGGCCAGGTGCACACGCTGCCCGCCATCCGCGAGGCGCTGGAGGCCTCCGCCGAAGCAGGGCTGTTCGCCTGCGGCTTTCCCGCCGAGCTCGACGGCCTGGCCGTGCCGGCCACCGTCTACTGGGCCGCGATCGGGCTGCTGAAGGCGGCAAACGTCTCTGCGGCAGGCTTCATGATGCTGACGGTGGCCAACGCCCGGCTGATCGCCGCCTTCGGCACGCCGGCCCAGGTGGACGCGTTTGCCCGCCCGCAGATCGCCGGCCGCTGGTTCGGCACCATGTGCCTCTCCGAACCGCAGGCCGGCTCCTCGCTCGCCGACATAACCACCCGCGCCGAGCCGGACGGGCCCGACTTCGCCAGCGACGCGCTGGGCCAGCGCTACCGGCTGCGCGGCAACAAGATGTGGATCTCCGCCGGCGACCACGACGCCAGCGAGAACATCGTCCACCTGGTGCTCGCCAAGGTGCCCGGCCCGGACGGCAAGCCGATACCCGGCACGAAGGGTATCTCGCTGTTCATCGTGCCGAAGTATCTGCACGCCGCGGCGGACGGCGGCGCGCAGGATACGGACGCACAGGGGGGGGGGGCCGCGCAGGCCGGCGCCGGGGCGAGAGAGGTTGACGCCAACGGCGCGGACCACACGAGCGGCGAACACGCGGGCGCCTCATACGCGGGCGCCGAACACGCGAGCGCCGCACATGCGGGCGCCGAACACAAAGGCGCTTCAGCGGGGGGGCCTCAACAACCCGGGTTAAGCGGCAACGGCGCGCCAGGCAAAGTCGGCGCGCGCAACGACATCGCGGTGGCCGGGCTGAACCATAAGATGGGATACCGCGGCACGCCGAACTGCCTGCTGAACCTGGGCGAAGGCCGCTTCACCCCCGGCGGCCGGCCCGGCGCCGTCGGCTACCGCGTGGGCGAGGTGGGCCAGGGCCTGGCCCAGATGTTCCTGATGATGAACGACGCGCGTGTGGGCGTGGGCCTGGGGGCGGCGATGCTCGCAGTGCGCGGCTACCAGCTGGCGCTGACCTATGCCACCGAGCGCCTGCAGGGCCGCCCTCTGGACGCCCGCGGCCGCGTGGACCAGTCGCCGGTGGCGCTGATCCGCCACCCGGACGTCCGCCGCATGCTGCTGGCGCAGAAGGCCTACGCGGAAGGCGCGTTGGCCCTGGTACTCTACGCCGGCCGGCTGATCGACGAGGAGCGCACCGCGCCCGACGCGGAGGCCCGCGCGCGCGCCGGCCAGCTGCTCTCGCTGCTGACGCCGGTGGCCAAGACCTGGCCGTCCGAGTGGGGGCTGGCCGCGAACGACCTCGCCATCCAGGTGCATGGCGGCTACGGCTACACGCGCGACTTCGACGTGGAGCAGCTGTACCGCGACAACCGCCTCAACCCGATCCACGAGGGCACCACCGGCATCCAGGGCCTCGACCTGCTGGGCCGCAAGATCCTGCGCGAGCGGGCGGCCAGCCTAGGCCAGTTGCAGGCGCGGGTGGCCGCAACGGTCGAGCGCGCGCGAGGCGCGCCGGCGCTGGCTGGCCATGCGGACCAGCTGCAGGCGGCGTGGGACAAGGTAGGCACGGTGGTGGACGGCCTACTGGGGCTGAACAATGAGGCGCGCGCGCTGGCGCACGCCACTGCCTTCCTCTCAGCGTTCGGCCACGCGGTGGTCGGCTGGCTGTGGCTGGACCAGGCGGTGCTGTGCACGGCGGAGGACGCGTTCTGTGCCGGTAAGCGCGGGGCGTGCCGTTTCTACTTTGAGACGGAGATGCCGCGTGTTGGCGTCTGGCTCGACCAGGTGGCGGGTTTGAGCGACGTTGCGACCGAGATGCTGGTGGAAATGTTCTAAGCAAGGCCTTCTTTTTTGAAAAGAAGCAAAAAACTTTTGTCCGGCTGTCGCGGAATCTTCCACACGGCGTGCCCAAGGTCGCAAAAGTTTTTTGCTTCTTTTTTTCAAAAAAGAAGGCTTTGCTTGCCTTCTTTGCTATGCGCCCAGCACTAAACATATGGAATGGGAAGCCGCCGGCATAGTTCTGGCCGCGTCGCCCTACGGCGAAGGCGACGCGCTCGCCTCGGTTTTTACCGAGCAGCACGGCGTCTTCCGCGGCCTGGCCCGTGGTGGCCTGTCGCGCGCGCGGGCCGGCACCTGGCAGGCCGGCAACCTGGTGGAGGCGCGCTGGGTGGCAAGGCTGGCCGACCAGCTCGGCAGCTTCACCGCGGAGCTTGTGCACCCGGCGGCGGCCCTGGCGATGGCCGACCCGCTCGGGTTGGGCGTGCTGATGGCCGCGTGCGCCGTGGCAGAAGGTGCGTTGCCGGAACGCGAGGTCCAGCCACGTATCTTCCGCGGGCTGCTGCACCTGGTAGTGCATCTGGGGCAGGGACCGGAAGCGGCCGGCAGCCTGATCGCCTGGGAGCTCGACCTGTTGTCCGAGCTGGGCTACGGCCTGGACCTGTCGCGCTGCGCGGTGACCGGCACGCAGGAGGCGTTGCTGTTCGTCTCGCCGAAAACCGGGCGCGCGGTGAGCGAGGCGGCGGCCGGCCAGTGGCGGGAACGGCTGCTGCCGTTGCCTGCGTTCCTGCGCGGCGGCGACGCGCGCCCGTCGGTAGCCGATTTGTGCGACGGGCTGCGCCTGACCGGCCACTTCCTGGCGCGCGACGCGTTCGGCGCGCGACATGTTCCGATGCCGGCGGCACGGGTGCGGCTGTACGACCGGCTGGCGGCTTTGGCCGGACATCGGCAGGAGGGGTGAAGCAAGAAAGCAAGGCCTGCTTTTTTGAAAAAAAGCAGCAAAAAACTTTTGGTCCTGCTGTCGCGGAGGTTTCTGCAGCGTGTACTGAGGAGACAAAAGTTTTTTGGTTCTTTTTTTCAAAAAAGAACAGCTTGCTTTCTTTGAGCCAGATCCGGGCTCCGTTATCCTGGTGACGTATCTCGTTCACGCGCGCTTCCGGCGTAGGCACGCTGAACGTCAGGATGCCGTCTGCAGTCGGCCAAGCCGAGCTTGCCGGCGTGACTGCCGTGCACTGTTCCCGTGCAGCCCGGCCGGGTTCATACGGGAGGTATGACACTGTTGCGTGGTCTGGCGGTCGGGGCTTTGGCAGTGGTGGGTTTGCTTAGCGTGCTTCTGGTTGTCGCCCCGGCGCGCGACGTGCGGACCAGTGTGACGATTGCGGCGGCGCCTGCGCGGGTCTGGACGGTGCTGGCCGACACCAAGGATTATCCGGCCTGGAACCCGGAGAACCGCCTGGTGGGCCGGCTAGAGGCCGGCCAGGTGATAGAGCACGACGAGGGCCAGGGCGACGACAGGTGGGTGTTCCACCCGGTGGTGCTGGCGGCCCGGCCCGGCGCGGAACTGCGCTGGTTCGGCCGTGTGTGGCTCTGGCACGTGTTCGATGCCGACCACTACTTCCTGCTGCAGCCCGCCGGCGCCGGCACACGCCTGGTGCAGGGGGAACACGTGCGCGGCGTGGCGCTCTGGTTTTTCGACGTGCGCGGGCTCGCCGCGGAGTTCGATGCGGTGAACGTGGCGCTGAAGCAGCGGGCTGAGGCGCAGATGCGGTAGCAGACAAGCAGTTTTCTGAGAAGGAAAGCGAATAGCTGTTGTCACCCAAGTACACGCCTGCCGAGACGTCCGCGACAGCCGAACAAAAGTCTTTGCTTCTTTTCTTCAGAAAAGAAGGCCTTTCTTGCGTTTTGAGCGCCCGCTTGACCCCGATCCGGCCACCTGCGATTCACCACCCAAGAGGTGTGCATGACTCTCTACGGCGACTACCTGCGCGACGACCACCGCCGCATTCACAAGTGGTATCAGTATTTCCCCGTCTACGAGGCGCATTTCGAGCGTTTCCGCAACCGTCACGTCACCATCTTCGAGATCGGCGTGGCCGAAGGCGGGTCGATCGACCAATGGCGCGCCTATTTCGGTCCGTTTGCCGTCATCGTCGGCATCGACATCTACCCGCGCTGCCGGCAGCTGGAGGGTGACCAGGTGCACATCCGCATCGGCAGCCAGGCCGACGCCGCCTTTCTCGCCGGCATCGTCGACGAGTTCGGCGCGCCGGACATCGTCATCGACGACGGCAGCCACCTGCAGCACCACGTCAACGCCACGTTCGACTTCCTCTACCCGCTCGTCGCCAAGAACGGCGTCTACCTGGTTGAAGACCTGCACGCGGCGTATTGGCCGAACCACGGCGGCGGCCTGTTGCGTCCCGGGTCGTTCATCGAGGCGGCGAAGAGCTACGTGGACAAGATGCACGCCGACTACATCGGCGGCGCGTCCATCCGCACGCCGGCGGGCGACCGCACCACGTCGGTGCATTTCTACGACAGCGTGGTGGTGTTCGAGGTGGGCGAGGCCCGCAAGATGGGCAACAAGATGACCGGCCAGGCCGAGCGGTTCGACGGCCAGTGGGCGCCGGAGGGCATGACGGCCGACGAATACTCGCAGGTGGTGAACGAGGCGCTGAAGGACATCGAGAAGCAGGGCCCGGAGTGGGAGGCGGATCAGGCAACCGACGACCGTGAGGCCTACATCAAGCAGTTGGAAGCCGAGGTTGCGTTGCTGCGCGGGTCGACGTCGTGGAAGATGACAGGCCCGGTCAGAGCAGTCGGCAGGTTGCTAGGACGCCCGAAGGAAGAATGAGGTTTCGAGAACCCGTCAGCACTGCCGCAAAGCATCCGGAACCGGCCACCCAGGAGACAAAAGTTTTTTGGTTCTTTTTTTCAAAAAAGAGCCGCTTGCTTACTTCTCCCTGTCCAGCAGCCGCCGCTTCCTCTCCAACCCCC
>CAXUIR010000203.1:0-5266 GCA_964251005.1 uncultured Acetobacteraceae bacterium
CCCCGACGCCCTCCTCGCCGAGGTCTCCCGCGCCGACAAGGGCCGCCTGAAAGTCTTCCTCGGCGCCGCCCCAGGCGTGGGCAAGACCTGGGAGATGCTCGCCAGCGCGCAGCGCGTGGCCGCCGAGGGTCGCGACGTGCTGATCGGCGTGGTGGAAACCCACGGCCGCGCCGGCACCGAACGGCAGATCGGCCCGCTGCCGATCCTGCCCCGCCGGGCAGTGGCCTATCGCGGCCAGGTGCTCGAGGAGTTCGACGTGGACGCAGCACTGGCGAGGCGCCCCGGCCTGCTGCTGGTCGACGAGCTCGCCCACACCAACGCGCCCGGCAGCCGCCACAACAAGCGCTGGGAGGACGTGGCCGAGCTGGTGGAGGCCGGCATCGACGTGTGGGCCACGCTGAACGTGCAGCACCTCGAGAGCCTCAACGACGACGTGGCGCGCATCACCGGCGTGCGGGTGACCGAGACGCTGCCCGACCGGGTGATGGAGATGGCCGACGAGATCGAGTTCGTCGACGTGTCGCCGACAGATTTGCGCACCCGCCTGCGCGACGGCCAGATCTACCGTCCGGACGTGGCCGCCCGCGCGCTGGACAGCTTCTTTCGCGAGGGCAACCTGGCCGCCCTGCGCGAGATCGGCCTGCGCCGCGCCGCGCAGTACGTGGACCAGGACGTGCGGGACTACATGCGCGCCCATGGTGTCGCCGGCATCTGGCCCGCCGGCGACCGCGTGATGGCGCTGGTGGGTGCGGACGCCGGTGCCGAAGCCGTGGTGCGGCAGGCCAAGCGCCTGGCCGACGCGCTGCGTGCTCCCTGGCTGGCCCTGCACCTGGAGCGGCGGGACGGCGTCGACGCCACCCGTCCTGCGCTGGACATGGCCGCCGGCCTGGGTGCCGAGGTGGAGATGCGCGCCGGCGGCAGCCTGGTAGACACCACGCTGCAGGTCGCCCGCGCCCGCAACGTGACTCACGTGGTGATCGGCCGCGGCCGGCCGAGCTGGCGGCGGTGGACGACCGGTGAGACGCTCGCCGGCACGCGGGTGCGCCAGGGGCCGGAGTTCTCCCTGCACGTGGTGCCGGCCAGCGGCAGGAACGTGCCGCCGCGCCGGGTGAGCACCTGGCCCAAGGGCTGGATACCCTGGGTGGCGAGCCCGGCGATGGTGGGTTCGGTGATCGCCGCCGGCGAGCTGCTGCACGGTTGGCTGGAACACGAGGCGCTGGGCATGCTGTTCCTGGCCGTGGTGGTGGGGGCGGCAACGCTGTGGGGCTTGGCCGTGGCGCTGGCCACCGCGGCGCTGAGCTTCGTCTGCTGGAACCTGTTCTTCATCCCGCCGGTGGGCCGGCTGAGCATCGCCGAGCCGCGCGACGTGGTGGCGCTGCTGGTGTTCCTCGGCGTGGCGGCGTCCACCGGCTGGCTGGCCAGCCGGGTGCGGGTGGAGGCGCAGGCCGCACAGGGCCGCATCGAGAGCCTGCGCCGCATCTCCGCCTTCACCCGCCGGCTGGGGGCGCCGGCCACCGAGCCGGAGCTGCTGGCCGAAGTGGCCAGGCTGGCCGGCGAGATGGGCACCCCCGCCCTGGTGCTGATCGCCGAGGGCGAGGACCTCAACATCCGCGCCGCCGAGCCAGCCAGCCTGGACACCATGGACGACGGTAGCTGGGCGGCAGCGCGCTGGAGCACCGCGCGCCAGGAGCAGGCCGGCCGCGGCACCGCCACCCTGCCGAGTGCGGCCTGGCGATTCCTGCCGCTGCGCACCAGCCGCGGCGTCTTCGGCGTGCTGGGCGTGCGTGCGGAGGGCGCGCTGGACATACCGCAAATGCAGGCGCTGGGCGCGCGGGCCGACCAGGCCGCCAGCGCGCTGGAGCGGGTGCGCCTGGCCGCCAGCGCCGCGCGGACCGAGGCGCAGGCGGAAACGCAGAAGCTGCGCACCGCCCTGCTCAACAGCCTCAGCCACGACCTGCGCACGCCGCTGACCGGCATACGCGGAGCCGCCGGCTCGCTGCGCACCTCGTGGGACACGCTGTCCGTCGCCGACCGGGTGGACCTGCTGGCCAGCATCGAGCAGGACACCGTGCGGATGACCCGGTTCCTCGCCAACATCACCGAGATGACCCGGCTGGAGACCGGCGAGATCGCGCCGATGCTGGAACGGGTGCACGTGGCCGACGCGGTGGAGGGCCTGGCCGCCCGCATACCCGGCCTGGGCAGGCTGCGGCTGGACTTGCCCGACCCATTGCCGGAGGTGAGCGCCGACCCCGCGCTGCTGGAGCAGGTGCTGGTGAACGTGCTGGAAAACGCGGCGAAATACGCGCCGTCCGGCTCGGGCGTGGTGCTGTCCGCTCGGCGGGACGGGCGCTGGGTTGCCATCTCCGTCACCGACGAGGGGCCGGGCATTCCGCCGGCCGACCTGCCGCACGTGTTCGACAGCTTCTACCGCGCCCACCGCCAGGACCGCACGGTGCCCGGCACCGGGCTGGGCCTGGCGATCGCGCGCGGGCTGATCGAGGCGATGGGCGGCACGATCGAGGCGATCAGCCCGGTGGCGCCGCGGGCCGGCGCGGCGCCGGGCACCACCATCCTGATGCGCTTGCCTTGCTGGGTGAGATCTTGAGGGGCGGGTTTGAGGCAAGGAAGGCAAGGCCTTCTTTTCTGAAGAAAAGAAGCAAAAGACTTTTGTCCCTGCCGTCGCGGAGTCTCCCTCGGCGTATACTCCAGGGAACAAAAGTTTTTTGGTTCTTTTTTTCAAAAAAGAACCGCTTGCTTTCGTCCTGATGCAAGACCGCCTCCGCCTGCTGCTGGTCGACGACGAGCCGCAGATCCACCGCTTCCTGCGCCCGACCCTGGAAGCGGCCGGCTACGACGTGCTGCGCGCCGACAGCGGCGCCGAGGCGCTGCGCCTGGCCGCCTCCGCAACGCCGGCCCTGGTGCTGCTGGATTTGGGCCTGCCCGACATCGACGGGCAGGACGTGCTGGTCCGGCTGCAATCCGCAGGCGCGCCGCCGGTGATCGTTCTCTCCGCCCGCGACCGGCCGGCCGAGAAGATACGCGCGCTGGACGCCGGCGCGCGGGACTACGTGGAGAAGCCGTTCGACATCGGCGAGCTGCTGGCGCGGATACGCGCGAGCCTCCGCCCACCGCGCGAGAACCAGGGGCAGGCGGACGAGGCGGTGTTCAGCGTGCCGCCGCTGGAGGTCGACCTGGCACGCCGCCGGATCAGGGTGGCGGGCGCCCAGGTGCAGCTGACGCCGCGGGAATACGACCTGCTGGCTCTGCTGGTGCGCAATGCCGACAGGGTGATCACCCATCGCCAGCTGCTGACGTCAGTCTGGGGACCGGCCCACACCGCCGACGTGCAATACCTCCGTGTGTATATCGGTCATTTGCGCCAGAAACTGGGCGTGCAAGCCGGCGCCCTGGTGGCGACGGAGCCGGGTGTCGGCTATCGGCTGCTCACCAATGTACCATAGCGTGCAATCGCAGCATTGCTAAAATGAACGAATCACAAAAAAGTTATTAGACTTTCGTAAAAACCCTCTGTGTGTGAAACGTATCACATACGCTCACGGTAAAGTTAGGTTACAAGATGCCCACCAATCATCGGGCGGGCGCTAACATGCCGTTTGTTCAACCAGAAGTTGCTGACGTGGTCATCTCATTCGCGCGTTATGCGTCCCGCGCCCCAAGCCAGGCCAACGAATCCTGCCTCACGTCGCGTGACCGCGTGGACATCGCCAACGTGCGGGAACGCGCACGGCTCGGCGGGTTCGACCGGCTGGTGGTGCATGAACGCGATGAGGGCGACGCCTCCGACGTCGGCGACTTCCTGACCGTCTACCGCGACGGCGAGGCGTGGTCGCGCTGGGGTTTCGCGCGGGCCGGCCACAACGTGCGGGCGTGGTGCTGCCTGACCGGCGTGGACGTGGGCGATTACCGCACGCTGCGTGAGGCGTTCGGCGCCGTGCTGTTCAAGGAAGACGAGGCGGCGCCGGAGGACGAGGTGGTGTCCAACCTGATCCCGTTCCGGATGATGTGCGGGACGCGGATGGGGAGCGCGGCGTAGGAGAAAGCAAGGTCTTCTTCTCTGAAGACTTTTGCGCCGGCTGCCGCGGAGCCTCCCGCAGCGTGTAATTCAGAGTTTTTTAGTTCTTTCTTTCAAAAAGAACCGCTTGCTTGCTTACGCCGGCGCGGTCAGCGCCCCATCCGGCCCGTTCATCACCGACCGGAACTTGTCCCGGCGCTTGCACATGAACCACCAGGCACCCCGGGCCGCCACCCGCGACATCCGCCCGCGCGGCGGCAGCCCGATCGCCTTGAGGATCATCCCTACCGCCCGCTCCAGGTGCCAGTACCGGTACATCGACATCGTGCGGCCCATGTAGCCGGCGATGGCCTGTTCGTGCCGGTAGGTCGCGTCCAGCTTCGTGTTGCCGCAGTAGAAGGCGTAGGCCAGTTCGTCGTCCTCGCTCTCGCCGATACGGCTGAGCGCGATGCGCAGGCGCGCCAGCAGGCCGATGCGCTCGCGCGTCAGGTAGCGTTTCATGTGGTCGTAGAACAGCTTGAAGTGGCGGAACTCGTCGGCTGCGATCAGCCGGCAGATGTGGCACAGCACCGGCTCCTGCGCCGCCTCGCCCAGCGCCGAGTAGTAGCTCGACGTGCCGCTCTCCACCATGCAGCGGGCGATCAGCTCGCCGGTGCGTGAGCCGCGGACGGAGAGGTCGGCGTCCAGCAGCGGCAGGTGGTAGCCGGTCTTGTAGCGGTGGAACGCGGTCTCGAAGTCCCAGGACGGGTCCGCCAGCATCGCCCAGCGGCCCAGCGTGTCGCCGTGCTGCACTTCCTCGACCGACCAGCGGTCGGCCGCGCGGCAGAAATCCGGATCGTCCACGAAGACGCGGTTGAGGTAGGTGCCGTAGTCGATGCCGTTGCGCTCGACCAGGGCGGCCGCCTTCACCAGGGCCACGATCTCCGGGTCGAGCTTCAATGGGTCGAAGCTGTCCCACGGGACCTCCTCGATCCGCCAGTGTTTCATCGCCGCACCTGCGTCTTCATGTGGGTGGAACTTACCTGGCCTATGCAGCCTGGCGAAAGCCGGCTTTGGCCTGCGTTGGAACTATCGTACTCATACGAGTCATTGACGGGCAAAAGGCAAGCAAGCGGTTCTTTTTTGGAAAAAAGAACCAAAAAACTTTTGTCTCCTGGAGTACACGCCGTGGGGAACTCCGCGACAGCAGGGACAAAAGTTTTTTGCTGCTTTTTTTCAAAAAAGCAGGCC
>CAXUIR010000204.1:0-3357 GCA_964251005.1 uncultured Acetobacteraceae bacterium
CTTCTACCGCGACCCTGGCCTGTTCGCCCGCGACATGGACCTCCTGCTCGGCCGCTGGTTCTGCGCCGGCCACGCCAGCGACATCCCCACCCAAGGCGACTACCTGCTCGCCGAGCTCGGCCTGGAGTCCGCAATCGTGGTGCGCGGCGCCGACGGCAAGGTGCGCGCCCTGGCCAACGTGTGCCGCCACCGCGGCTCGCGCATCTGCATCAAGCCGCGCGGCCACGCCGCGGTGCTGACCTGCCCCTACCACGCCTGGACCTACCATCTGGACGGCCGCCTGCGCCACGCGCGCGAGATGCCGGCGGGCTTCGACTCCGCCGAACACGGGCTGTCGGCACTGCCGCTACGCCTGGTGGGCGGGCTGATCTTCATCAGCTTCGGCACCGCTCCGCCGGACCTGGAACGCGCCGCCGAGACGCTGTCCGCGATGACGGGGCGCTACGGCTGGGCGGGCGCGCGCGTCGCTGCACGCAAGACCTACACCGTGCGCGCCAACTGGAAGCTGGTGATGGAGAACTACCACGAGTGCTACCATTGCGGCCCGGCGCACCCCGAGTTCTCCGAGCTGCACATGCTCGCACGGCCCGGCAACCGCCGTATTACAGGCGACGACGTGGAGGCATGGCCAGCCTGCCCCGACGGCCGGGAAGTGTTTCGCCTGATGCACTCGGCCGTGTCCGAAAACGCCAGCACCGCCAGCCGCGACGGCCAGCCGCTCGCTCCGTTGATGGGCGAAGCTTTCGACGGCGCCTGCGTGTTCGCCGAGCTGGGCTTCCTCAGCGCGTTCCTCGCCTACCCGGACCACGGCGTCATCTACCGCTTCGTCCCGCGCGACGTGCTCGCCACCGAGATGGAGGTGATCTGGCTGGTGCACGGCGCGGCGCGCGAGGGTGCGGACTACGACACCGCCGCGCTGACCTGGCTGTGGGACGTGACCAGCCAGGCCGACAAGACGATCATCGAACGCAACCAGGCCGGCGTGCTGTCGCGCGCCTACCGGCCGGGCCCGTTCTCGCTGATGGAGCCGGGCACGCGGCAATACGTGGAGCGCTACGTAGGCGAGATGGCGTTGCTCGGCGCGGGGCGAACTGACTGATGCGCTCAGACCGAGAAAAGAAAGCGCTTCTTTTTGAAAAAAAGAAGCAAAAAACTTTTATCACTGCTGTCGCGGACTGTCCCACAGACGGGTACCCAGGAGACAAAAGTTTTTTGGCTCTTTTTTCAAAAAAGAACTGCTTGCTTCATCTTCGCGCTAGCTTCCACTCCAAATGCGCGCGCACAGCCGGCCATTCCGCCGCGATGATGCTGTAGACGCAGGTGTCGCGCAGGCTGCCGTCGCTCGCTCTCTGGTGGCTGCGCAAGACGCCGTCCAGCTTGGCGCCCAGGCGCTCGATCGCGCGGCGACTCTGCTGATTCAGGAAATGTGTGCGGAACTCGACCGCGATGCAGCCGAGCGTGTCGAACGCATGGCTCAGCAGCAGAAGCTTGGCCTCGGTGTTCAGCGCGGTCCGCTGCACGCCCTGGGCATACCAGGTGGAGCCGATCTCGACGCGCCGATGCGTGCTGTCGATGTGCATGTAGGTTGTCATGCCGACGACGTCACCGGACGGCGTGCCGAGCACGGTGAATGGGAGCATCGAGCCGGCTTCCGCCAGTTGCAGGCGGCGCTCGATCTCCGCCTGCATGCCGTCCGGCTCGGGCACCGAGGTGTACCACAGCCGCCAGAGCTCGCCGTCGCTGGCCGCTGCGACCAGCGCGTCGTGGTGCGCGTGGGAGAGCGGGACGAGCGTTACGTGCTGGCCGATAAGTGTGACAGGCTGGTTCATGTTGGATGCGCCGGCAAGGAAGGAAGCAAGGCCTTCTTTTTCGAGAAAAAGAAGCAAAAAGCTTTTACTGCGGCTGTCGCGGTTCTCTCCGGTGAGCGCGCGACAGCGGACGCAAAAGTTTTTTGGTTCTTCTTTTCAAAAGAACTGCTTGCTTGCCTTCAGAAATGCACCGCTCGCCCATACGCATCCAGCACCGCCTCGTGCATCGTCTCGCTCACCGTCGGGTGCGGAAACACCGTGTGCATCAGGTCGGTCTCCGTCGTCTCCAGCGTGCGCGCGATGGCGTAGCCCTGGATCATTTCGGTGACCTCTGCGCCGATCATGTGCGCGCCGAGCAACGCGCCGGTCCTGGCATCGAACACCACCTTTGCCATGCCTTCCGGCTCGCCCATGGCGATCGCCTTGCCGTTGCCGACGAACGGAAAACGCCCGACGCGGACCTCGTGGCCGTCGGACTTTGCGCGCGCTTCGGTCAGGCCCACCGAGGCGATCTGCGGGCGGCAGTAGGTGCAGCCCGGGATGTTGCCCCAGTCGATCGGGTGCACGTCCAGGCCGGCGATGTTCTCCACGCAGATGACGCCCTCGTGGCTGGCCTTGTGGGCGAGCCAGGGTGCGCCGGCCAAGTCGCCGATGGCGTAGATGCCGGGCTCGCCGGTGCGGCAGAACGGGTCGATGGTGACGTGGGTGCGCTCGACGGCGACCTTGGTGCCGTCCAGGCCGAGGTGCTCCACGTTGCCGACGATGCCGGCGGCCGAGATTACGCGGTCGACGGTGATCTGCTGCGTGGTGCCGCCGGCTTCGATGGTGACGGTGACGCTGTTCTCTGCCTTGCTCGCCTGCGCCACCTTGGCGCCGAGCAGGAATTTCATGCCCTGTTTCTCGAAGGCCTTCTGGGCGAACGCGCTGATCTCCGCGTCTTCGACCGGCAGGATGCGATCCAGCACTTCGACGACCGTGACCTCGGCGCCCATGTTGCGGTAGAAGCTGGCGAACTCGATGCCGATGGCGCCGGAGCCGATCACCAGCAGACGCTGCGGCATCTCTTTGGGCACCATGGCGTCCTTGTAGGACCAGATCAGACGGCCGTCGGACTCCAGGCCGGGCAGCTGGCGCGCACGGGCGCCGGTGGCCAGGATGATGTGCGGCGCGCCGACGGTGGCCGCGTGCTTGCCGTCCTTGCTGACCTCCAGCCGGTGTGGGCCTGCGAGTTTTGCATGGCCGTCGATGACGGTGACCTTGTTCTTGCGCAGCAGGTGGCCGACGCCGGAGGCGAGTTGCTTGGCCACTGCGCGGGAGCGTTTGACGACGCGGTCCAGGTCGTAGCGAATGTTGTCGGCGGCGAAACCGAACTCGCCGAGATGGGCCAACAGGTGGTTGATTTCGGAAGACCGCAGCAGCGCCTTGGTGGGAATGCAACCCCAGTTCAGGCAGATGCCGCCGAGATGTTCGCGTTCAACCACGGCCGTCTTCATGCCGAGTTGGGCGGCACGGATGGCGGCGACGTAGCCGCCGGGGCCGCCGCCGACGC
>CAXUIR010000204.1:3367-5260 GCA_964251005.1 uncultured Acetobacteraceae bacterium
CCCCCCCGCCCTGTCCCCCCCCGGGGGGGGGCGCCCGGGGGGGCCGCCCGGCCCCCCGCGGGGCCGCCGCCGACGACGGCGAGGTCGAACTCCTGCTGCTCGGCCATCAGCGCTCTCCCGCGCCGTCGCCGGTGTGTGCCAGGGTGGCAATGCCGTCGGCCGAGAGGCGTTGCACGGTCCACTCCTCCATGCCGACCGCACCCAAGCCGCGGTAGAATGCGATGGCGTCGGTGTTCCAGTCGAGCACGGACCACTCCATGCGGGCGCAGCCTTGCTCCAGCGCGCGCTGCGCCATGGCACGGAAGAACGCGCGGCCGATGCCCAAGCCGCGGTGTTGCGGTTCGACGTAGACGTCCTCGACGTAGAGCCCGCGGCGGCAGGCAAACGTGCTGAAGTTGTAGAACCACAGCGCCAGGCCGACGACGCGGCCGCCCAGATCGGCCACCATGGCGTAGGCCGCGGGCTGTGCCCCGAACAGCTGTTCGCCAAACGCCTCCGCTGTTCCGCGTGCTTGCGGCAGCAACTTCTCGAACTCGGCGAGTTCGCGCACCAGGCGTGCGATGTCGGCCGCATCCGCCGGCGCGGCGTCGCGCAGGGTGAAGCGCGTGGGCGACACCATGTCCATCACAGCATCAGGCCGAGCGGGTCCTGCACCAGCGCGCGGAAGGCGGCCAGCCACTCTGCCGCTAGCGCGCCGTCGACGACGCGGTGGTCCACCGAGATGGTGCACGACATCACGGTCGCCACCGCAAGCTGTCCGTCACGCACCACGGGCCGCTGCTCACCGGCGGAGACGGCGAGGATGGCGGCCTGCGGCGGGTTGATGATGGCGGCGAAGTCGCGCACGCCGAACATGCCCATGTTGGAGATCGAGAAGCCGCCGCCCTGGAACTCGTCCGGTTTCAGCTTGCCGGACTTCGCGCGCTCGAACAGCGATCTGCCTTCGTTGGAGATGGCGGCGAGGCCTTTCTGGTCGGCGCGGCGGATGATCGGCGTGATCAGCCCGTCGGGGATGGCGACGGCCACCGAGATGTCAACGTCCTCGTAGTGGAAGATGCCGTCGTCGGTGAAGCTCGCGTTCACACCGGGGACGCGGCGCAGCGTGATGGCACAGGCCTTGATCAGCATGTCGTTGACGGAAAGCTTGTAGGCGCCCGGCCCATCTTTCGGCGAGCGCGCGTTCAGCTCGGCGCGCAGCTTCAGTAGCGCGTCGAGTTCAACGTCGATGCTGACGTAGAAATGCGGAATGGTCTGCTTGGCCTGCGCCAGGCGCCGCGCGGTGACGCGCTTGACGGTGCTGAGCGGCACCAGCTTGCCAGGCGCGATGATTGCCGGTGCGGATGTTGCCGCAAGTACGGCCGGTGCGGCAGTCTGGGGCGTCGTGGCTTTGGGCGCCTCCGGACGCGGTACTGACGGTGGCACCGACGCGGCGCCGCTGTGGGCCGCTTCAACGTCGGCGCGCACGATACGTCCGTGCGGCCCCGATCCCTTCAGGGACGACAGCTCGATGCCGGCCTGCTGCGCCATGCGGCGCGCGAGCGGCGAGGCGAAGGTGCGTTCGCCGGGCGCGTGGCCGTTCGCCATCGGGCTGACCGCCGCCGCGTGCGTGGCTGGCGCCGGTGTCGCAAGGCCAGGCGTCACGGACAAAGGCGCCGGCGGCTTTGCGGCAGGTTGCACGGAAGCTGCCACCTCGCCCGCGTCCTGCTTCGGCGGCGGCTTGCCGGTGGACGCCGCCGCACCCGCCTCGCCGACCAGCACCGCGATCGGGTCGTTCACGCGCACGCCCTGCGTGCCGTCGGCCACCAGTATCTGGCCGAGCACGCCCTCGTCGACGGCTTCGACCTCCATCGTCGCCTTGTCGGTCTCGATCTCGGCGATCACGTCGCCGGCGCG
>CAXUIR010000205.1:0-5244 GCA_964251005.1 uncultured Acetobacteraceae bacterium
GATGTAGGTCAGCGGCTCGGCCGGCGGGCGCGGGGCGCCGTCGATCAGCTCGTTGGTGAACGGGGAGGCGCGGAGCGGGTAGCCCTCCCGCTTGCTCTCCCGCTGCAGCCAGGCGACCAGCACCACGAAGAACAGCGCGAAGACCCAGAAGGCCACCGTGGGTATGTCGATCTGGTTGCTGATCTGGCCGAACACGCCGTAGCGCATGGTGCTCTCCTCAGCCTGGTGCGTGTGAAGCGGCGGCGTCCGCGTGCGAGGCCGGGGCGGCGGCCTGCGCGGCTGCGGGTGCGGCCGCGGGGGCCAGGCCCGGGTAATCCTTCAGCATGTTCGCACCGTTCATCGGCTGCGGCAGGCCGAAATGGCAGGTGGCGCAGACCACGAAGCCCTGGCCGGTCTGCGGGCCCTTCATCCGCACCGGGATCGCCGGCAGCGGGTTCTCGTGTTCCAGCGTGCGGCTTTGCGGCAGGATGGCGGCGATCGGCACCAGGAAGTTGCGGTTGAGGTCGCGCGTCATGCGGATGGCGTACCAGGCGTTCCAGCGGTACGGCGAGCTCTGGTTCCAGTCCTGGAAGGCGCGGGACTGGTGGCAGTAGCCGCAGTTGACGCCGATGCCGTCGGACATCTGCATCATCATCTCGTAGATGCGGTTGGCCTCGGGCCAGGAGCCGATCGTTCCGTTGTGTATCGGTGAGGTCGAGATCACCGCGATCGGCTGGTCGTCGAGGAAGTACTCGGCGAAGCCGTTGTCGGGGAAGAACTTGCGCACCGTGTCGCCGGATTCCTGCCAGTTGTCCTGGTCGCCGGCCAGCACGTGCGGCGGCTGCGGCGCGTCGGGGAACCAGCTCTGTCCCGGCACCGGCTGGCCGCGGTGGCAGGTGTAGCAGGTCATGCCGGAGGGGGCGACGTGCCTGGACCAGTCGGCGTTGAGGTGGCGCGTCATCTGCAGCATGATGCGCGACACCGCCTTCTGCGGTTTGGCGTCGGACGCCCAGTCGTTGCCGACGTGGCAGAACGCGCAACCCTGCTTGGGCGAGACCCAGGCGGTGATGGCGTATTGCAGGCGCATGAATTCGGCCGCGCTCACGTCGGTCAGCACGTGGACGTTCTTGTAGGTGGCGGTGGCGGACGGGCCGCCGAGGTCGACGGCCGGCAACGGCGGCGGCGCCTGGTTCAGCGCGTAGTGGGTCGCCACCGGCTGGAACTGGTCGTTGGCCGGGACCGCGATCTCCTCCGTCGTGTAGGGCGGGCGGTTCCAGGTCGGCACGAGCAGGATGAAGGCCGTAGCGGCGAGGAAGCCGACGCCGGCGATGACGGTGAGGGATTTCACTGCACGGTGTCTCCCGAAGCGGTGACGCCGCCGAGATGCGGCCCCTTGACGTCCAGCGCGCCGGGCGGCACGGCCGAAGGGATCGGCTGGAGCGGCGCGTAGTCGGGTGCGATGTGGTGCTCGACGCCCCACAGGTACCAGTTGTCCACCACCGTGCCGGTCATCAGGATGCCGATGCCGCCGGTGAGCGTGGTGAGCAGGGCGAACCAGTACGCCCATTTGTGGATCGAATCGAAGTTGGCGTTGAACCCCATCGTCCAGCGCCAGAACAGCGAGCCGCGTTCGCTCGCACTGCCGGGGTCGACGATCTCGCGCGTCTCACGGTCCGAGCCGTAGCGGGTGGTCGACAGGATGGTGCCGGCGTGCATGGTGAACAGCATCGTCGAGCCGTAGAGGAAAACGATGGAGAGCATGTGGAACGGGTTGTAGAACAGGTTGCCGTAGCGCACCGAGAACGTGGCGGTCCAGTTGAGGTGCGGCACGATGCCGAACGGCACCGCTTCGGACCAGCTGCCGACCAGGATGGGCCGGAAGAAGCCCAGCACGAGGTACAGCCAGATTGCCGAGGCGAACGCCCAGGCGACGTGCGTGCCCATGCCGAGTGCGACGGCGCGCGTGTACATCCGTGTCCACCACAGCAGGATGGACGCGGTGAGGAAGAAGCCGGCGAGCAGCCACCAGCCGCCGTCGTGCAGCGGCGGCAGGATGGACAGGCCCTGCTTGGCCGACGGCGGCTCGAGTGCCAGGAACGGCAGCATCTTGATGAAGCGCAGCAGGTTCCAGTCCACCGACGCCCACATGTTCAGGCCGATGATCTCGAAGGCCGTGAATCCGCAGACGATCGAGAGGATGGCGAGGATGCCCATGTGCGTGGGGCCGACCTGCGTCTCGCCCAGGCGGCCGAGCCAGACGGAGTGGCGCGGCGTGCTCAGCACGCGGCCGCCGGGCAGCGACAACGGTGGTAACGGCGGCATTTCGAACGGGGCCGCGACCTCGATGCTGGTGAACAGCGTGTGGAAACGTGCCATGTCAGTGAAACCCGCTCGGACCCCAGATGGGGATGCTGAGGAACCAGTCGAACCAGTACGGCCAGCCGCGCGACCAGAACGGGCCGGAGATCAGGATGCAGATCGCACTCCAAATTCCCGCGTTCAGCGCTAGGAAGTAGCCGAGGCGGTGGATGCCGAGCGAGCCGATGGAGTAGACGATGGTGTCGCGGAAGTAGATGCTCTCCTGTTCCTCGTAGCGCACCGGCTGGCCTTTTTGCGGGTGCGCGATGGAGAGGACCTCGCCGGCATGCATCGCCAGCAGGAAGGTGGTGGTGAAGAAGCACGTGACCGCAATCATGTGCGCGGGGTTGTAGTGAAAGTGCAGGTATTGGTAGCCGGTGTTGGACACCCAATCGAGGTGGCTCATGATGCCGTAGGGAAAACCGTAGCCCCACGCACCAAGAAGTACCGGGCGTGCGACGACCAGCGTGAAGTAAGCGACGATGGCGGCGCCGAAGCCGATGGGGATGTGCAGGCCCATGCCGAGTTTGCGGCAGATCTCCACTTCGCGCAGCGCCCACGACACGAACGCGACCAGCGCGAAGATGGTGATCCACTGCCACAACCCGCCCTCGCGCAACGGCGCCCAGCCGAGCCCGTAGCTGATCGGCGGCGGATTGATGGAGATCTTGAACAGCGCCCAGGTGGGTCCGATAGACGCGCCGTAGATGATCAGTAACGTACCGATCAGCGAGGAGATGGCGCCGGTGACGCCGAACAGACCGACGTAGAACGGGCCTACCCAGAAATCGAACGTGTCGCCGCCTGCAAGCGTGCCGCCGCGCACCCGGTATTTCTGTTCGAAGGACATCATCGACATCGGGGTGCGCTCCTTCGTGTGAAGCGAGCATCAGCCGTGCGATGCAACTTGTCAATTCAAGTTGACACGTCCACTATCAATTAAAGATGACACAGGAGAGCAGGATGCGCATTCGTATGCGGGCCAAGTCCGTCGCAGCCGTGCTTGCCGTGGCGGCCTGGTGCAGCTCGGCACAGGCGTGGCCGGGTGAAGTGAGCTGGCCGACGTTCTACCGAGCCGGGCCGGGCCGGAACTACACGGTGCTGGACGAACTCGCCCGCGGCAAGATGCTGGAGGTGCTGTCCTGCAGTAACGGCTGGTGCAAGGTGCTGAACGAAGATTCCGTCGGCTACGCCGAGCAGGAATGGATTGTGCAGCCGGGTGCGCTGCCGGGCAAACCACCGGTGCCGGGGCCGGACGGTTGCGTGGAAAGCCGCGTGACCGGGTCCGGCTACACGGGAGGGCTGAACTATCAGTTCTGCCCGCGTGGTACTCCGGTGAGCGTGCCTTCGGGGCAGGTGGCGCCTGGTTTGAAGTAGGATAGCGGAAGCAAGCAAGCGCTTCTTTTTCGAGAAGAAGAAGCAAAAAGCTTTTACTCGGCTGTCGCGGACGGCTGAAACGACACGTTCACCAACGCGCACCGACAGGAAGCAAAAGTTTTTTGGTTTTTTTCAAAAAAGGACTGCTTGCTTGCCTTCCGCTTGACCGTGCCCGTCTCAGGGGAAAACTTTTCCCGGTCTGTATCGTTCCGGGTGTAGGTTTCGTATGGGGTTACCATGTTCGCTCGCGTTTCCACTCTCGTTGCGTTTGCCGTGTGCGCGGCTGCACCTGCGCTCGCGCAGACCGATCCGACCGCCATGGCGCACGCGGCGGCAGCGAACCAGCTTGGCGTGATGGAGTACTGCCAGGGGCGTGGCGAAGTCGGGGCCGACGCCGTGGCGGCGCAGCGCAGCTCATTGGCACGGCTGCCCGCTTCGGCCGCGAACAACGATGCGGACGAGACGCTCGGCAAGCAGGGCACGCTGCTGGTGCCGAACGGCTCCAACATGACACTGGACAGCATCGCCAGCGCGCACGGCACCACCGTCTCGGCGATGTGCAAGCAGATGGGCAGTTCGGCGCTACAGTCGGCCAGCGCGTTGCAGCAGAACGGGATGATGCCGGGTGCGATGAAGATGCCGGCGATGCCGAACGGCATGACCATGCCGGCGATGCCGGCTGTGCCGCCGCAGTAAAGGCGAGCGGGCACCCGCGTTGCGGCTGACTTGGGAGAAGCAAGGAAGGCCTTCTTTTTTGAAAAGAAGCAAAAGACTTTTGCTCCTACGCCTGCGTCACGGTAGGGCCCGGTTCTGCCAGCATGGTGCTTGCATAAGCATGTTCTTCTTGATGCAGGCGTCGGGGTAAAAGTTTTTTGGCCCTTTTTTACAAAAAAGGACTGCTTCCTTTCTATGTGTCATACCAGCCGGCCTTGAAGCTCGCTCACAGAAAGCAAGCAGTCCTTTTTTGAAAAAAAAGGACCAAAAAACTTTTGCTTCCGCTGTCGCGCGTTCTCCGGATGAGAGCGCGACAGCGGAGACAAAAGTCTTTTGCTTCTTTTCTTCAGAAAAGAAGTGCTTGCTTGGTTCCTCTCAGGATCCCGCGGCGGCGTTCAACGGCGGCGGGCTATCCGGATCGACGACGCGCAACGGCGGCGGCCGCGAGGTCGCCAGCATCGTTGCCAGCCCCGGCACCTCGCCGGCGGCAACCCAGCCCGGCATACCTTTGCTCCAGACGAGCGTGTGCGCGTCCAGCTCGCCACGCCTGACGCAGGCTTCCAGCGCGGCCAGGTCGAGCGGGCCGCTGTCCTGGTTGTTAACAGCGATATGGAACCGCGGCAGCGGCGGCGCGGCGGGTAGCATTGGCGGCGGGGCGGCGGGGACGACGAGCGCGTCGAGTTGCGCGTCGGTGAAGCGGTCCCAGGCGATGGTGCGCTTTTCCTCCGCGCGGCTGGGGTCGGCTTCGACCGGCGTGGTGTCGGCGCGGCTGCCGGGTATTGCTTCGGTCCACGAGGCGATGGTGCGCAGCAGGGC
>CAXUIR010000206.1:0-3230 GCA_964251005.1 uncultured Acetobacteraceae bacterium
GAATCACGGCGCACGTAGTCTAGGGAATCCCTTATTCTCCACAGGCCCTAAAAAAGAAGGCCTTGCCTGCTTCGCAACGGTCAAACTCCAGGCTCGTCGGTATCAGGTAGCCGCCGGGGCGGCTGTTCAAACGGATTATACCAACCGGCCACGATGCTGGATCACAGAAAGCAAGCAGTCCTTTTCTGAAAAAAGGACCAAAAACTTTTGACTCCGCTGTCGCGCTCCTCCGGACAAGTCCGCGACATCATTCAAAGATTTTGCTTTGTTTCAAAAAAGCTTCGGAAACGGTCAACCTCCAGTCCATCTGGTATTGCTCCGAAAGAACTGCTCCTCTTGCTCGACGCAGATCACGGCTGACGCGAGAACAAAGCGTCATCATCAACCAGGTGCTACCTCCGTTGCTCCCGAAACCAACGGACGGCAAGACCTCGATCTCAGGCCTGCATGGCTCCGGGTTCTGGCGTGACGACGTAATCGTGTCATTGGAACGATGTTCGTGTGCCGGTGCCGGTTGACGCCGTTGCAAGTCGGTTCCTACAGTCAGCCGGTCAATCGTCTGCGGCCGTCTCGAGGAATTGCGCAATGCGTTCACCAATCGTGTCGACCGGCGGGCGCTGGTCAGTAGTGGCTGCCGTGACGATGCTGGCTCTGGGGAGCATATCGGCCGTGCGTGCCGGGCCGACGCAGGTGACCCATGAGGACCAGCTCGGCAGCGACGACGGCGTCAGCAAGCCGGATTACTACCGCTATGTGGACCGGGCGTATCCGTCGCTGTCCATCAGCCCCGTGCAGTCCGAAGCCGCCAGGGCGGCCTTCGACGCGCTCACTGCCGGCGCATCGCAGGCCTGGTCGGAGCTGACCTACAAGCGTGCTGCGGTGCCGGGGCCGGTGACCTATACCGGCCTGCCGTTCACCGCGTCGGGCCGCATCACCGCCCTGCAACTCACGCCGGGCTGCGCCAGCGCATCGAGCGGACCGTGCCGCGGCGTGCTGGGTGCAGCCGGCGGCGGCATCTGGATCGCGGACAACCCGTTCAGCGGCAGCCCGCAATGGGGGTCGAGTTCCACCGGCCTGCGCTCGAACGCGATCGGCGCCATCGCCGTGGACCCGAACGGCGCCGGCTTGGTGATCTACGCGGGCACCGGCGAGCAAAACCTCTCGGGCGATTCCGAAGCCGGCGTCGGGCTCTACAAGAGTGCCGATGGCGGCCAGACCTGGACGGTGCTGCGCGCGTCCGTGCGGTTTGCCGAGGGTTTGTCGGTCTCGTCCGTCGCCGTCGACCCGCGCGACGGCACGCACATCTACTTCTCGACCTCGCCGGCGTTCCACGGCGCCGCGTCCTCGGCCATCAGCGGCGCCACGCTGGCACCCGGGACCGCGCCCGCCGGTATCTACGAGAGCCACGACGCCGGCGCGAGCTTCACCCGAATCTACACCAGCCCGAGCGTCTTCACCGGCAGCGTGCTGCAGATCGGGCTCGATCCCACCGACCTCGACACCGTCTACGCCTCGCTGCTCGGCGTCGGCATCGTGCGGCGGTCTGCGGCGCTGGACGGCGACACCGCGTTCCACGTCGTCTACGCCACCCGCTCGCCGGTGGGCACCGCGAATGACGGCTTCAACCGGCTGGCCTTCGCGCTGGCGCAGCGCCCGTACACGACGCGCGTCTACGTCGCCGACACGATCGACGCCGACCAGAGCGCCTACCTCTACCGCGTGGACAACGCCCGTGTGCCGGCCAGCACGTTGAGCGACGGTGTCAACGACGCAGGCTGGCGTGCGCTGTCCTCGCCCACGCCCGGCAAACCTGGGTTCAGCAGCTACGATATGTGCGAGGGCCAGTGCTTCTACGACATCTGGCTGGCGAGCCCGCCTGGGCTTGCGGATGAGGTCTGGTACGGCGGCTCGATGCAGTACGACGAGATATTCAGCGCCAACCCGCCGTCCAACGGCCGCGCGGTGATGCGCTCGACCAACGCCGGCGTCAGCTTCACCGACATGACGCGCGACGCACAGTCGCCGTCCAGCGCCGGCATGCACCCGGACCAGCACGCCTACGCCTTCAACCCGATGCAGCCGGAACAGCTGCTCGCGGCGTCCGACGGCGGACTGGTGCGCACCAGCGGGTCGTTCGTCGACGCGACGCAGCAATGCAGCGCGCGCCAGCTGACCGGAGCAGACCTGACCGACTGCCAGATCTGGCTGGCAGCGATCCCCACCAGGATCACCGCGGTCAACCAGGGCCTGCAGACGCTCCAGTATCAGGACGTGGAGTTCAACCCCTCGCGGCCCGACACCGAGTTCCTCGGCGGCACCCAGGACAATGGCAGCTGGTATGGCGGCAAGGACCAGCCGGTGTTCATCGAGACGGTGGGCGGCGACGGCGGGCTTGCGGGCTACGACGCAGTCCACACCGACATCCGGTTCCACACCTATTACGGGCCGCAGATGGACGTGAACTTCCGTGCCAAGGACACGCTCGGCTGGAACTACGTCGCCGACCCGCTGGGCGCGAGCGGCGAGGCGAGCGAGTTCTACATGTCGGCGATCAACGATCCCGTCGTCGGCGGCACAATCTTCGCCGGCCTGCAGCACGTTTGGCGGACGCAGGACAGCGGCGGCCAGCGTGCCTACCTGGAGCAACACTGCAACGAATATACCGGCGACTTCACCGTCACCTGCGGCGACTTCGTGGCTCTCGGCGAAGACCTCACCGGCAGCATTTTCGGCACCGACCTTACCGGCGGCGACGTGACAATGATGTCGCGCTGGACTGGCGACAGGGCCAATCTGTGGGCGGCGACCAACAAGGGCCGCCTGTTCTTCACCACGAACGCCAACGCGGCCAACCCAGCCGACGTCAGGTTCGTACGCATCGACAACGCCAGCAGCCCGGTCCGCGTGGTCAGCGGCATCGCGCGCGACCTGGCGGACAGCAACCACGCCTTCGTGGCCTATACCGGCTACAGCGCCTACACGCCGTCCACGCCTGGCCACGTGTTCGACGTGCACGCGGTGCCTGGCGGGGCTTCGACGTTCACCGACATCAGCTACAACCTTGGCGATCTGCCGGTAACCGGACTGGTGCGCGACGACGTGACCGGTAACCTGTACGCGGCAACCGATTTCGGCGTACTGGTGTTGCCTGCGGGAACGCAGAGCTGGGTGCGGGCGGGGCGGAACCTGCCTTACGTGGCGGTGTCCCCACTGAAGATGTCGCCGGACGG
>CAXUIR010000206.1:3240-5240 GCA_964251005.1 uncultured Acetobacteraceae bacterium
AAAAAGAACCGCTTGCTTACTTCATTGCTTGCTGCAGGTTCATATCGATCCGCGCGAGAAAATCCTGCGTTTTCATCCAAGCCTGCTCAGGCCCGATGAGTATCGCCAGGTCCTTCGTCATCGCCCCGCTCTCCACCGTCTCGATGCACACCCGTTCCAGCGTCTCGGCGAACGCGGTCACGTCCGGCGTCGCGTCGAAGCGTCCGCGGTAGATCAGCCCGCGCGTCCAGGCGAAGATCGAGGCGATCGGGTTGGTGCTGGTCTCGCGCCCGCGCTGGTGTTCGCGGAAGTGCCGCGTGACGGTGCCGTGCGCGGCCTCGCTCTCGATCGTCTGGCCGTCCGGGCTCATCAGCACGCTGGTCATCAGGCCGAGGCTACCGAAGCCCTGTGCGACGATGTCGCTCTGCACGTCGCCGTCGTAGTTCTTGCAGGCCCACAGGTAGCCGCCGGACCATTTCAGCGCGCTGGCTACCATGTCGTCGATCAGCCGATGCTCGTAGGTGAGGTGGTGGGCGTCGTAGCGTTCGCGGAACTCGGCCTGAAACACCTCCTCGAAGACGTCCTTGAACATGCCGTCATAGGCTTTGAGAATGGTGTTCTTGGTGGACAGGTAGACCGGGTAGTCGCGCAGCAGGCCGTAGTTGAAGCTGGCGCGGGCGAAGCCTTCGATGGAGGCGCGGGTGTTGTGGATGGCCAGCGCCACGCCGGGTCCCTTGAAGTCGTGCACCTCGTAGACCTGGCGCTCGCCGCCGTCGGCGGGCTCGTACACCATGGTGACGCGGCCGGGGCCGGGGATCTTGGTCTCCGCGGCGCGGTAGATGTCCCCGTACGCGTGGCGGCCGATGACGATGGGTCGGGTCCAGTGCGGCACCAGGCGGGGCACGTTGGCGCAGATGATCGGCTCGCGGAAGATGGTGCCGTCGAGGATGTTGCGGATGGTGCCGTTCGGGCTGCGCCACATGCGCTTGAGGTTGAACTCGCGCACCCTGGCTTCGTCGGGCGTGATGGTGGCGCATTTGACGCCCACACCGTAGCGCTTGATGGCCAAAGCTGAGTCCACAGTCACCTGGTCGTCGGTCTGGTCGCGGTACTCGATGCCGAGGTCGTAGTATTTCAGCTCGACGTCGAGGTAGGGGAGGATCAGCTTCTCCTTGATGAAGCCCCAGATGATGCGGGTCATCTCGTCGCCGTCGAGTTCCACGACGGGCGTCTTCACCTTGATCTTGGCCATTGATCGTCCTTGCTGCGTCCGGCGTGATGTGCCTGTCCGACCGCGCTGGAGCAAGGTTTTGGCCGTGTTCGGGGCGCATGCCGGCGTGTTGCCGACGGAGCCAAAGAGAAGAAAGGGCTTCTTTTTTGAAAAAAAGAAGCAAAAAACTTTTGCTCCTTGCCGGCATGGAGACCCTGCCCGGGTTTGGCCGCCCGGGGGGGGGGCGGCCCCGGCCCCCCCGCCGGGCGGCCCGGAGCCAAAGTTTTTTTGTTGTTTTTTTTAACAAAGAACCGCTTGCTTTCTCTTCCTCCGCCGAACTTCCAACCCCTGCCAAACCAGCAATATCGGCACCCCAACCGCGACGTCCCGCGCCCTGCGCAGCAGCGAGACCGCCAGCGCCAGCTCCGCACTCTGCCCGAACAGCGGCGCCACGCCGGCATACGCCGCCTCCTGCACGCCGGCGTAACCCGGCACCAGCACGGCCAGCGCCAGCACCGCGTGCAGCAACGCCTCGATGCCCAGCGCGGTCGCCAGGTCGATGTCGGCGCCCAGCAGCCGGAAGGCGAGCCAGCTCGCCACCCCGGTGCCCAGCCACGCGCACAGGTGCAGCGCCAGTCCCGCCGCGACCCGCCCGGGCCGGGCATAGATGCCGGCGAGGGCCGACTGCACCGCCGCCATGTGGCCGTCCACCGCGGGCATCGAGCTGCCCATCACCCGGCGGCTCAGCGCCAGCAGCGGCGCCGTGCCGCGGCGCTGCAGCCCCCGCAGCGCCGCCCCGCATGCCACCGCC
>CAXUIR010000207.1:0-3729 GCA_964251005.1 uncultured Acetobacteraceae bacterium
GGTGTATTGCGGCGCGCTGCCGACGCTGGGGCTAGGTTTCGAGCTGAAGTGTGACGATGGCGCCCAGCGCGCGGCGGAAGCCGGCGCGGCCGCGCTGCTGCGCCGGTTCCTGGGCGCCGGGCCTGTGCTGGACGGGCTGGCAGCGCCCAAGCTGAGGAACTGGCGCGGGGTGGAGGTGGGCGCCGTGCGGGCGGCCACAGGGTGAGTGCGGTGGCGTGACAGCGATGCCCGAGGTGGCGCATGTTGCAGGTGCCCCTTGCCCGGGGAAGGCGACGGAACACATTGATCGGGACGGGCCAGTCGGGGACCCGCGGACATTGATGAGAGGCTGCCCCTTTGAAACGGCCATCCCGGGTCCGCCCACCTGCAGGCACTGAACTGGCGCTCGTGCCGCGAGTCTTTGCCGTGTCGGCCGCGGTGCTGCTGGTGGGGTCGGTGGCGCTGGCCTCAATCCTGCCGCCGGACATGAGCCTGCGGCAGACGATCGCAGCGATGGACCCGGGTGCGGTGACCCACCTGCAGGGCTTGGTGACCGGCGTGCTCGGGCGCGGGTTCTGGAACGTGATGTGCACGCCGCTGCTGGTGCGGCCGGTCTGGCTCGTGCCGGTTTGCCTGGGCCTGGTGTGCGTGGGCGGGGCGCTGACGGCGATGTCGCATGCGGCACCGCGGACGAAGCAGAAGAGAAGTTAAAGCAAGGCCTTCCTGTTCGGGAAAAAGTAGCAAAAAGCTTTTGCTTCCGCTGTCGCGGACCTTTCCGGCGAGCGCGCGACAGCGGAGACAAAAGTTTTTTGGTTCTTTTTTCGAAAAAGAACTGCTTGCTTTCTTACGCCGGCGTCAGCACCCCCCGCCGTATCTGATCCTCCTCGATCGACTCGAACAGCGCCCGGAAATTACCCTCGCCGAACCCATCGTTGCCTTTGCGCTGGATGAACTCGAAGAACACCGGCCCGATCAGGTTGGCCGAGAAAATCTGCAACAGTGTGCCGATGCCCTCGCGTCCCACCACCTGCTCGCCGTCGATCAGGATGCCGAGCGCGCGGAGCCTGGCCACATCCTCGCCGTGGCCGGGCAGGCGGCGGTCCACCATCTCGTAGTAGGTCTCCGGCGGCGCTGGCATGAACGCCAGCCCGTCCTGCCGCAGGCCGCCGACGCTGGCGAAGATGTCGTGCGAACCCATAGCGATGTGCTGGATGCCCTCGCCCTTGTAGGCGTGCAGGTATTCCTCGATCTGGCTGTGTTCGTCGGCGGATTCGTTGAGCGGGATGCGGATGCGGTTGTCCGGGCTGGTCAGCGCGCGGCGGGTCAGCCCGGTGTGGCGGCCGTGGATGTAGAAGAAGCGGATCTGCCGAAAGTTGAAGATGCGCGCGTAGAAGTCGAACCAGACCTCCATGCGGCCGCGGTGCACGTTGTGGGTCAGGTGGTCGATGTAGAACATCTGCCGGCCGGCGGGCCGGGGGTCGCGCTCGCCCAGCCACTCGAACTCGGCGTCGTAGCAGGAGCCGGTCTGCCCGTAGCGGTCGATGAAGTAGATCAGGCTGCCGCCTATCCCCTCGATGGCGGGCACGTCCAGCGTCAGGCTGCCGTGCTCGGCGCCCACGGGTACCGCGCCCAGGGAGACGGCGTGGCGGTGCGCGTGACCGGAGTCGGCGACGCGGAACGCCATGCTGGGGACGGACGGGCCGTGGGCGGCGGCGAAGCGGGCGGCGTGGCTGTCCGGCTCGGCGCTGACCAGGAAGTTGATCGTGCCCTGGCGGTAAAGCGTTGTGTCGCGGCGGCGGTGCCTGGCGACTGCGGGGAAGCCCATCTGGCGGAACTGCGTGTGCAGGGCGGCGGGGTCGGGGGGGGTGAACTCGACGAACTCGAAGCCGTCGGTGCCGGCCGGGTTGTCCTGGCTGATGGTGGCGCGCGGCGCGTCGTGCGGATACGGACCCATGGGTGCGTTGCCTTTCCTGATCTGCGCGAGAGAACACGGAGCGGGTGGAAAAGGGTTGCATGACGACCGGCCGGTCGGCTGATTATGCGCGTTGCGTGCGTGGCATGGCGCAGCTTCGCTCGTTGCTGCCGCTGACGGGAAGAAAGGAAGGCCTTCTTTTCTGAAGAAAAGAAGCAAAAGACTTTTGGTCTGGCTGTCGCGGAGTTTCCTTCAGCGCGTACTCAAGGGAGCAAAAGTTTTTCGGTTCTTTTTTTCAAAAAAGAACTGCTTCCTTGCTTACCGCCGCCCGCACGGGATGTAACTCCACCCAGCCCCGCAGGTAGGCTGCGCCGGCCGTCCCGCGTGCAGGCCGATGACCGCGTTGAGCCCGATCGCCATGACGCTCATGATCTGCGGCCTGCCTGCGCCTTGCTGGGCGCTCGCCTCCTTCGGCTCGGCCGGCAGCTCGCGTTCTGCGCCGACGATGCGCTGGCGAAAGGCGAGCACCTTCTGCTGCCGCGCCTCGTTGGCCGCGCCCCAGGTGAGACGGCCCTGCACCAGCGCCAGCGTGCCCTGGTCGGCCTCGGCGAACCCGTGGGCGTAGAGGTCGGCGATGCGCGGGTCGACGGATTGCAGCCGGTCGATCAGGGCGGTGCGGCACTGCGTCAGCGCCTCCTGGCGCTGTTCCAGCAGGCTCACGTCTGTGGGCAGCGGGTAGGTCTGGTCGGCAAGCTGCTGCAGGCTGGGGGAGGCGGCGCTGACCGGCAGGTGGACGAACAGCGGCGCCCATTTCTGCTCGGCGTTCACCTGGCTGGCGCAGCGGTTCATCTCGGCCGTGGCTGCCCGGTAGGGGCCGCCGGAGGCGCCCAGGCTGGTCTGGCTGCCGGTTTGGCCGCCGGTCTGCGCGAAGGTCCGGGCGCCGCTTTGGCCGCCGCCGAACAGGGTGCCGACCTGGCTGCCGAAGAAACCGTTGCTCTGGGCGTGAGCGGTGCCGGCACACACCAGCACCAGCGCGATCGAAATACCCTTGATGCCGACTGCCATTTTGGGACACTCCCGGAATGAACGCAGCTAACACCATGTGGAAATACGTTGCAACATCAAATCGTGATCGGCTGGCGCCGCGGCTGGCAGCGCGTCTGCGACCACGTGGCCCCGGTCGCCAGCTTGTGGCGAGACATGCCGGTCCGCAGCATGACGTGCAGCTAAATGCCTTGTTGTTTCAACAGCTTCGACCGTGGCACGCTCTCTGCAAACCAGGTGGCCAGTCATTCCCGAGGGGTCCTGCCGTGCTGCACCGTTGCGTCGTTCTCACCCTGTGTCTCGCTGGCTTTACCCTGCATCAGCAGGCCCGGGCGGCCACGCGGCAAACCGAGCTGACAGGGGCCGGCCTCACGCTGGACGGCAGCTGCATGCGGCGGGTGGACATCCAGCCGGACGCCTCGCTGCACGGCCGGGTGGTGGTGCAGGCTAACGCGGACAACCAGCAGGAGCTGGACAGGCTGGTGCTGGAAAGCCGCCGGACGGCCACCATCCGCAACCCGCCCGACGAGTGCTGGCACCCGACCCGGTTCTTTCAGGCGACGCTGGACGTTGCCGTGCGGGGGCCCGCCGGCTTCCCGCTCGACATCGATGCCTCCGGCGTCACCCGCTACGCCGTCGGTCCGGTTGGCGGGCCGCTGAAGGTTGGCCTGTCGGGCGCATCCGAGCTCGAAGCAGCGGCGGTGAGCACGCTGAACGCAGAGCTGTCCGGGTCCGGCACCATATCGGTGCAGCAGGCCAGTGGCGCGGCGCGTCTCGACCTGTCCGGCCACGGC
>CAXUIR010000207.1:3837-5216 GCA_964251005.1 uncultured Acetobacteraceae bacterium
GAAGAAAAGGCAAGGCCTTCTTTTTCTAGAAAAAAGAAGCAAGCTTTTGCGCGGCTGTCGCGGACGGCTGAAACGACACGTTTCACCACGTTAGGTCCGACGGGAACAAAAGTTTTTGGTTCTTTCTTCAAAGAAGAACCGCGTGCTTTGAACGTTGCCCTCCGTCCCGGCGACACCTAGGCTTGCGCCAGGCGCGGAGGGCAAACGGGTGAAGGTCTTCCGGCGCGGTGTGGTCTGTGCAGCGATCCTGGTGGCCTCGCTCACCCATGCCGCGGCAGAGGCAGCGCGCTCCATCCTGCTGCGTCCGGCCCGGGTTTGGACGGCGGGCGAACCGGTTCACCAGGGCTGGGTGGTGCTGGTCACCGGCACCACCATCGCGGCCGTGGGTCCTGCGGCCGCCATCGCCGCCCCGCCAGGCGCAGAGACGCTCGCCCTGCCGGACCCGACGCGGATCCCCGGCCTGATGGACATCCACTCCCACCTGTTGCTGCACCCCTACGACGAGGCGCTGTGGGACGACCAGGTGCTACGCGAACCGGTGCCGTTTCGCACGCTGCGCGCCGGCCGGCAGGCTACCGCCACGTTGATGGCCGGCTTCACCACGCTGCGCGACCTCGGCACGGAGGGGGCGGGCTACGCGGACGTGTCGGTGAAGCGCGCGATTGAGGACGGGATCATCGCCGGCCCACGGCTGTTCGTGGCCACCCGGGCGATCGTGGCGGTCGGCGCCTACGGGCCGGCGGTGCGGAGCTGGCGTCCGGACGTGGAGCTGCCGCAGGGTGCGCAGGAAGTGAGCGGCACGGAGAGCATCGTGCGTGCCGTGCGCGAGCAGGCGGCCCGCGGTGCGGACTGGATCAAGCTGTATGCCGACTACCGCGCCGGCCCCGGCGGCGAGGCGGTGGCCACGCTGTCCACCGACGAGATGCGCGCCGCGGTGCAGGCTGCGCACGGGCTGGACCGTCCCGTGGCGGTGCACGCCACCACCGCGGAAGGCATGCGCCGCGCCATCGATGCGGGTGTGAACACCATCGAGCACGGCTACGGCGGCAACGACGCGCTGTTCCACGCGATGGCCGAGAAAGGCATCGCCTACCTGCCAACGCTGACCGCGGTGGAGGCCACCAGCGCGTATTTCCAGCACTACGTTGCGGGCAAGACTCCGCCGACGCATGCGATGCAGGTTGCGACAGGCGCGTTCCGTGCGGCGCTGGCCAGCGGCGTGACCATAGGGCTGGGCAGCGACGTGGGCGTGTTCACCCACGGCACCAACTGGCGCGAGCTGGAGTGGCTGGTGCGTGACGGCATGACGCCGGTGCAGGCGCTGACGGCGGCGACGGCTACGGATGCGAAGATACTTGGCCACGACAGCGATCTTGGGC
>CAXUIR010000208.1:0-287 GCA_964251005.1 uncultured Acetobacteraceae bacterium
GCCACCGTCCGCTACCTCCACCAGGAACCCGAGTTCGGCGACGCGCAAACCGTGCTCGCCTACGTCGAAGCGGGCTTGGGCCCAGGCGACGACCCCTATCGCGCCCACGCCCTCCTCGAACAGGTCGGCCTCACCGGCGACGAACACCCCGATCGCCTCTCCGGCGGCCAGTCCCGCTGCGCCGCCCTGGTCCGTGCGCTGGCCCCAGCACCCGACCTCCTCCTCCTCGACGAGCCCACCAACCACCTCGACCACCCCGCCATCCAGTGGCTCGAATCCGAGCTCGC
>CAXUIR010000208.1:315-5168 GCA_964251005.1 uncultured Acetobacteraceae bacterium
GGCTGGACCGCGGCCGCACGCGCCGCGTGGACCGCGGCTTCTCCACCTTCGAGCAGTGGCGCGACGAAATCCTCGAGCAGGAGGAGCGCGACCAGCACAAGCTCGCCCGCCAGATTGCCCGCGAGGAAGACTGGATGCGCTACGGCGTCACCGCGCGGCGCAAGCGCAACGTCCGCCGCGTCGCCGAGCTCGCCGGTCTGCGCGCCAGCAAGCGCGACCACGTAGGCCCCACCGGCGGCGTCCGCATGGCCGCCAGCGAGGGCGAGGGCAGCGGCAAACTCGTCGCCGTCGCCGAAGACGTCTTCAAATCGTATCCCCTGCCGGACGGCGGCACGCTCCCCGTCATCCGCGACTTCTCCACTCGTATCATCCGCGGCGACCGCGTCGGCATCGTCGGCCCCAACGGCGCCGGCAAGTCCACCCTTCTCAAGCTGCTCACCGGCGTCATTCAACCCGACCGCGGCCGCATAAAACTCGGCACCAACCTGTCCGCCGTCACGCTGGACCAGACCCGCGACAGCCTCAACCCCGCCACCACCCTGTCGGAAACCCTCACCGGCGGCGCCGGCGACCAGGTCGAAGTCGCCGGCCAGAAGCGCCACGTCATCGGCTACATGAAGGACTTCCTCTTCCGCCCCGAACAGGCGCGCACTCCGGTGGGCGTCCTCTCCGGCGGCGAACGCGGCCGCCTCATGCTCGCCGTGGCGCTGGCCCGCCCCAGCAACCTGATGATCCTCGACGAGCCCACCAACGACCTCGACCTCGAAACCCTCGACCTGCTGCAGGAGATGCTGTCCGACTACCAGGGCACCGTCCTGCTGGTCAGCCACGACCGCGACTTCCTCGACCGCACCGTCACCTCCACCATCGGGTTCGAAGGCGAGCAACGCTGGCAGGAATACGCCGGCGGCTACTCCGACATGCTCGCCCAACGCGGCACCCCCACGCTGGCGCGCACCGAACCACGCAAGCGTGCGTCTACCACCAGCGACACGCCGAAACCCGCCACGCCGAAGAAGCTGTCCTTCAAGCAGACGCACGAGCTGCAACAACTGCCGGACGCCATCGCCAAGCTGCAATCCGACATCGTGCGCTACCAGCGCGTGCTGACCGACTCGAACCTCTACACGCGCGACCGGAGAAAGTTCGACGCCACCACGTCGGCGCTCTCGCAAGCGGAGACGGAGCTGGCGCGGGCGGAGGAGCGATGGCTGGAGCTGGAGATGTTGAAGGCGCAGTAAGCAAGAAAGCAGTTTTTTTTTGAAAAAAAGAACCAAAAAACTTCTGCCTCCGCTGTCGCGCGCTCGCCGGATAGAACCGCGACAGCCGCGATAAAGCTTTTTGCTTCTTTTTCTCGAAAAAGAAGCGCTTGCCTTGCCTTACCCTCCCCACCGCCCCACAACCCGGACAAGCAACCTCGAGGACACCCCCATGAACCAGGCCGAGAACCGCCGCTGGACGCTCACCACGCGCCCGCAAGGCATGCCCAAGCGCAGCGACTTCACCTGGGACACCGTGCCCGCGCCAGAACCCAAGGACGGCGAAGTGCTCGTCCGCACCCACTACATCTCGCTCGACCCGGCGATGCGCGGCTGGATGCGCGACGGACGCAGCTACATCCCGCCGGTCAAGCTCGGCGAGGTGATGCGCGCCGGCGCCGTCGGTGAAGTGGTGGCCTCCCGCGACCCGAAGTTCCGCGAGGGCGACTACGCCGTCGGCACTTTCGGCATGCAGGACTACGCCATCGCTTCCGCCGCCACGGCACAGAAAGTGGACCCCAACGCCGCCCCGCTGCCGCTCTATCTCAGCGCGCTCGGCATGCCCGGCATGACCGCGTATTTCGGCCTGCTCGACGTGGGCGCCCCCAAAGCCGGCGAGACGGTGGTGGTCTCCGCCGCGTCCGGCGCGGTGGGCGCGCTCGTCGGACAGATCGCGCGCATCAAGGGCTGCCGCGTCGTGGGCCTGGCCGGCGGCGCCGAGAAATGCGCCTACGTGAAGGACACGCTCGGCTTTGACGCAGTCATCGACTACAAGAACGAGGATGTCGGGCAAGGCCTGTCCACGCACTGTCCGAAAGGCATCGACGTCTACTTCGACAACGTCGGCGGCCAGATACTCGACGAGGTGCTCACCCGTGTCGCCCGCCACGCCCGCATCGTCATCTGCGGCGCCATTTCGCAGTACAACAGCAGCGTGGTCGAAGGACCGAAAAATTACATGATGCTGCTGGTGCAACACGCACGTATGGAAGGCTTCGTAGTGTTCGACTACGCCCAGCGCTACGCCGAAGGCATGCAGGCGATGGCCGGCTGGCTGAAGGACGGCTCCATCAAGACGAAAGAAGACATCGTCGACGGGCTCGAAACCTTTCCGGAGACGTTGCTGAAGCTGTTCACCGGGGAGAACTTCGGCAAGCTGTCGATCAAGTCGCTCGTGAGTTAGAGCAAGCGCTTCTTTTTCGAGAAAAAGAAGCAAAAAGCTTTTGCTTCCGCTGTCGCGGACTCATCCGGAGAGCGCGCGACAGCGGAGTCAAAAGTTTTTTGGTCCTTTTTTTCAAGAAAGGACTGCTTGCTTTCTGCGAGTCAGCATCAACGCCGGCTGGTATCAGCCTCCGAAATGCCCCGGCAGCACAAACCCGACCGGTGCACCGATCCCCCGCGGCTCGCTCCCCCCTGCAGCAACGTAGCTGATCAACGAGCCGCCATGGCCGTCCGAGGCCAGCTTGAAGTTGGCGCTCGTGTAGCTGCCCCTGATCGCCAGTTTCGCGACTTTCGTGCTGCCGTCATCAACCGTCAACGCGCCGCCGGCATACGACAGCGTCGTGGCGGCACTGCCCAGCAGGTCGACCGCGTCGCCGGCCGCGAAGTCCAGGATGCGGGCGCCAACGCCTGCGGCGTCCGCGAGGCTGAGCGTGTGCGCCCCCGCCTCGAACACGATCGTCTGGCTGGACGCGACGCTGCCCCCAAGCTGCAGGGACGCACCGCTGTTGATGTGCATGGTGCCGGTGCCGGTCACCGAGCTGTTGGCCACCAGCGTGCCGCCGCTGGCAACGATCAGCCCGGCATTGGCGATCGTCGCGGCGCTGATGGCGCCGGCGCCGACGACCTCGCTGCCGCCATACAGGTAGAGCCCGGCACGCACGTTCACGGTTCCGGCGCTCACCTTCAGCACGCCGGCAAGCTCGACGTCGGCGACGTGGATCAGCCCGCCACTGCTCACCTGCACCGCCGTGCCGGGGTCTGCCGACAGTATCCGGCCGGTGAACAGCGAGTTGGCACCGCTGACCGCGATGGTCCCGTTGTTCAGCAGCGCGTCGGTGGCAGTGTCGAACTCGCCGCCGGTCTGCACGAGTATCTCGCCGGCGATGTTGGTCCCGTATTGGCCGATCTCGACGTAAGGCCCTGCCTCCACCGCGGAGTTCGCACCCGACACGAGTATCTTCGCCATGCCGGCGGACGTGCCGACGTCCACCTCGCCGTCGGAGCTCAACGAGGCGTAGCCGCCGTTGGTGACCGAGACCGTGCCCTGTGCGCTGCCGCCCAGTTCGCCGTAGTCGCCGATCGTCGTGTAGCCGTAATTGTCGACGAGGAGTTGGCTGCCGGCGCCGGTCACGTTTACGATTCCGGTCGCACCGGAGGCGGCACCGACGTTCACGCTGCCCAGCGTGGAGTCGAAGGAGCCGCCGGCGCTCACCGTCAACGTCGCCGTGCTGCCGCTGACGCCGCCCAGGCTCAGCGTGCCGGTCGCCGCCGTCGAGTCGTAGCTGAAGGTGCCGCCGCGCGTAACCAGCACGGAAGCGCTGCCGCTGCCTTCGCCGATGGTGAGCACGTCGTTCTCACCCGCCGCGTCGTACAGGTAGGCGTTGTTCTGCACCACGACCGACGTCCCGTCGCCGTCGATCCCCAGCTCGCCGGCCTGCAGGAAGGCGCCGGTATCGAGCGTGAACCCGTAGCCGATCCCCACCGAGGCCGCAGTCACCTGCGTGCTCGACCCGGTGATCGAGATCGTCGGCGCGCCGCTGGCCTGCACGATGTCGAGCGCCTCCACGTCGATCGTCCCGTATAGGCCCTCACCAGATTCGATGATGGCGACGTCGCTCGTCCCCGGCGTCCCGACGGTGCCGGGGTTGCTGGTGTTAACCCAGTTGCCGGCATTGCCCAGGTCGCTGTTGTTCGAACCGATCCACTGATAAAGGCTCATCATGTCCCCCTTCGCTGCGGCAGACGATCCCTGGCGCGGCCGCTTGGCGCCAATCAATCGATGTCAAAATTTGTCAACGTTGCGTTTTCACAAAGAAGCAAAAGACTTTTGCTCCTGCTGTCGCGGCATCTCCCGCAGCGTGTACTCCAGGAGACAAAAGTTTTTTGGTTCTTTTTTTCAAAAAAGAACCGCTTGCTACTTAACCTGCGTCACCCTCAGCCAAACCGCCGGCACGCCCTTCACCTGCAACGTGGAGACCGGCGGGTCCAGCTTCACGCGCGACACCAGCGCCACGTCGCCCAGCCGCACGAGCTGCCGGCCGGCCTGCACCTGGCGGTCCGCCACGGACTGCAAGCCTTCCTGTCCCGAAGCGGCCAACTGCAGGTGGCCCGGCCGGCTTTGGCTGGCGTCGAGATGCAACCCGGCGGTGAGTGCCTGCGGCGAGATGCCCAGCGCGGCCAGGCGGCGCGGCGCGTAGTCGAGGGCCACACCTTGCTGGCGCAGTCCCTCCAACCTGACCGCGGCCACCCCGGGACGGGCGAGGAGCTGCGCGCGCGCTGCCTCGGCCCTGTCGCGCAGCGCCGTCACGTCAGCGTCCTGCAGAAGGACCGGCGCTGCGTCCGGCAGCGGCCCCGGGTTGCTCAGGTGCAGGC
>CAXUIR010000209.1:0-5143 GCA_964251005.1 uncultured Acetobacteraceae bacterium
TCCACCTTCCTGCAGCGCGCCTACGACCAGGTGGTGCACGACGTGGTGCTGCAGAACCTGCCGGTGCGCTTCGCCATCGACCGCGCCGGCCTGGTGGGCAACGACGGTGCCACCCACGCCGGCAGCTTCGACTTGTCCTACCTCGGCTGCCTGCCCGGCATCGTGCTGATGGCGCCGGCCGACGAGGCGGAGCTGGTGCACATGGTGGCCACCTCGGCGTCGATCGGCGACCGGCCGTCCGCCTTCCGTTACCCGCGCGGCGAGGGTACCGGCGTGGTGCTGCCGGCGCGCGGCGAGGTGTTGCAGGTCGGCCGCGGCCGGATCATGCGGGAGGGCGCCCGCGTTGCCATCCTTAGCCTGGGCACCCGCCTGGGCGAGGCGATGGCAGCTGCCGACTCGCTGGCCGCACGCGGCCTGTCTACCACCGTGGCCGACGCGCGCTTCGCCAAGCCGATCGACACCGCGCTGCTGAAGCAACTGGCCCGGCATCACGAGGTGCTCATCACCGTCGAAGAAGCCTCGATCGGGGGTTTTTCCGCGGTCGTCGGCCACCACCTCGCAGTGGGCGGCCTGCTCGACGGCGGTCTTCGCTACCGGCCGATTGTGCTGCCGGACCGCTTCATCGACCACGCGAGCCCGGCGGCCCAGATTGTGGAGGCTGGTCTGGACGCGAAGTCGATCGTGCGGGTGGTGCTGGGCGCGTTGGGACGTGACGTACGTGAGGCTGTGAACCTGTGAAGTATCCGTTGACTGCGCCTGCCCTGCCGCCAGCACCCGCCATCATCGGCCTGCTAGTTGGCCTCGTCGCCATTTCGGTAGGTGCCGCCCAACCTGCGCGCGCGCAGGCAAGCGATGCGGTTGCCGCTCCGATCGTGGCACTTGACGACGGCCTGCTGACTGCCCTGAAGACTGGCAAACAACCTTTCCCTACCCGCTACGCCGCACTTGCGCCAGCAGTGGACCACGCCTTCAACCTGCAGCAGATACTGCAGACCGTGGTCGGCCTGCGCTGGAGTAGCATCCCGGCGCCGCAGCAGCAGAAGCTGCTGGCCACCTTCCGCGCCTACACGATCAGCTCCTACGTGAGCAACTTCAACAGCGGGTCCGGCGACACGATCAAGGTGCTGCCGGAGACCCGCACCGTGGCATCGGACCGCGTGGTGGAGACCCAGATCGCGCCGACGTCCGGAGACCCGACGCGGATCGACTACGTGATGCACCAGGGCCCCGCCGGCTGGCAGGCGGTGGACGTGCTGGAGCAGGGCAGCATCAGCCAGGTGGCGGTGCAGCGGTCGGACTTCCGCAGCCTGCTGGCCGGCGGGCCGGACAAGCTGATCGCCAGCCTGCAGTCCAAGATCGACACGATGTCTGGCGGCACCATCAAACCGTGACTGTCGACTTGCCTTGCGTTCCTGTTCTGGTGACTGCCGCGCTGACCCTGGCGGGCTTCGTGCAAGCTGCGGCCGGCTGGGCGGCGGTGCGCCGCTTCCGCGTGTCCGAACCCGCGCCAGGCGTTCGGCCGCCGGTGACCGTGCTCAAGCCGTTGCACGGCAACGAGCCGATGCTGGAAGAGGCGCTCGCCAGCTTCTGCGCGCAGGAGTACGGGCCGTTGCAGATCGTCTTCGGCGTGCAATCGGCTGACGACAGCGCTGTGGTAGTGGTCGAGCGGCTGCGCGTGCGGTTTCCGGCGCTGGACATGGAGCTGGTGGTCGACCCCACCCCGCACGGCACCAACCGCAAGATCGCCAACCTGATCAACATGTTTCCGTCCGCCCGCCACAACCTGCTGGTGGTCTCAGACAGCGACATGCATGCAGCACCCGACTACCTTGCACGGGTGGTCGACGCGTTGGGCGTGCCGGGCACCGGCCTGGTCACCACGTTGTACACCGGCATGCCGGCGCAAGACGGCCTGACCGGCGCGCTGGGGGCCGCCTACATCACCCAGAGCTTCGCCGCCGGCGCGCTGATGGCGCGCGCGCTGGGCCGGCAGGATTGCATGGGGGCCACCATGGCGCTGACGCGGGAGACGCTGATGCGCATCGGTGGCTTCCCGGCACTATCCCCGTTTGTCGCCGACGACGCGGTGCTCGGCGCCAAGGTGCGTGCGCTGGGCCAGGTGGTGGGGCTCGCCGCCACCGTGCCCGCCACCACCGTGGGTGAGTCGTCGGTCACCGCGCTGTTCCGCCACGAACTGCGCTGGGCGCGCACCATCCGCGCGGTCGAGCCGCTGGGCTACGCGGTCTCGGCGATCCAGTTTCCGGCGTTCTGGGCGTTGGCGACGCTGGTGATGTCGGGCGGCGCGGTGTGGGCCGCCTGGCTGTGGGTGGCGGCCGTTGCCTGGCGCGGCGTGCTGGGCCGCCGCATCGAGCGCGCCATGGGGGCGCGGCGCACTCCCATCTGGTTACCTGCCCTGCGCGACGTACTTTCGATGGCCGTGCTCCTGGTCGCCTACATGGGAGGCGAAGTCGCCTGGCGCGGACACGTGCTGCGCACCGACGAAGACACCACGAATTTTGCGAGCGGCCGCGTGCTTCTGGCCCGCCCTCGAGGATAGACCGCGATGATGAAGACCCTGTTCCTGCAGCCGCCCTCCTTCGACGGGTTCGACGGCGGCGCCGGCTCGCGCTACCAGGCCAAGCGCGAGATCAAGAGCTTCTGGTACCCTACCTGGCTGGCGCAGCCCGCCGCCCTGGTGCCGGGCAGCACGCTGATCGACAGTCCGCCGGCGCGCATCTCGCTCGAGACGGTGAAGCAGGCCGCCCGCGAACACGATCTGGTGGTGATGCACACCTCCACGCCGAGTTTTGCGTCGGACGTGAAGGTGGCCGCCGCGCTGAAGGCGGCCAAGCCGTCGCTGAAGATCGGCATGGTGGGTGCGAAAGTGGCGGTGCAGCCGCGCGAGAGCATGGAGGCCAGCGCCGGCATCATCGACTTCGTGGCGCGCAACGAGTTCGACTTCACCATCAAGGAGGTGGCCGAGGACCGCTCGTGGGCCGGCATCGATGGCATCACCTGGCGCGACGCGGGCGGCGCGCTGGTGCACAACCCGGAACGGGCGACGCTGGAGGACATGGACAGTCTGCCCTTCGTCACCGACGTCTACAAGCGCAACCTGCACATCGAAGACTACTTCATCGGCTACCTGCTGCACCCCTACGTCAGCTTCTACACCGGCCGCGGCTGCAAGTCGCACTGCACCTTCTGCCTGTGGCCGCAGACGGTGGGCGGCCACCGCTACCGGGTGCGCAGCCCGCAGAACGTGGCCGCAGAGATCGCACAGTGCATGAAGATGTTTCCGCAGGTGCGCGAGTACTTCTTCGACGACGACACCTTCACCGACGACCTGCCGCGCGCCGAGGCGATCGCCCGCGAGCTCGGCAAGCTGGGCGTCACCTGGTCGTGCAACGCGAAGGCGAACGTGCCGCGCGACACCCTGAAGGTGCTGAAGGACAACGGGCTGCGGTTGCTGCTGGTGGGCTACGAAAGCGGCAACCAGCAGATCCTCTACAACATCAAGAAGGGCATGCGGATCGACGTCGCGCGCCGCTTCACCAAGGACTGCCACGAGCTGGGCATCAAGATCCACGGCACCTTCATCCTGGGCCTGCCGGGCGAGAGCCAGGAGACGATCCAGGAGACCATCAAGTTCGCCACTGACATCAACCCGCACACCATCCAGGTGTCGCTGGCGGCACCTTACCCCGGCACGTTCCTCTACAAGCAGGCGATGGAGAACGGTTGGCTGGACGTGAAGAACGCCGAGCTGATCGACGACCACGGCATCCAGATCGCGCCGCTGACGTATCCGCACCTCGCGCACACCGAGATCTTCGACAACGTCGAGACGTTCTACAAGAAGTTCTACTTTCGCGCGCCGAAGATCGCGTCGATCGTGGGCGAGATGGTGATGAGCCGGCAGATGATGGTGCGGCGGTTGCGCGAGGGGGTGGAGTTCTTCCAGTTCCTGCGCGATCGGCACAAAGTTGAAGCGTAGGCCGTTCTTTGTTGCGACGACCCAACTTGTGCGGCTGTCGCGGTATATTCCGGCAGCGTGCATCTGAGAGACAAAAGTTTTTTGCTTCTTTTTTTCAAAAAAGAAGGCCTTGCTTGCTTCCTTGACCCGCCGCCTCATCACCACCGCCGACGATCTCGGCCTAAGCCTTGCGGTCAACGACGCCGTTATCCAGGCCGCTACGCACGGCATCCTCACCAGCGCCAGCCTGATGGTGTCCGGCCCTGCCGCCGCCGATGCGGTCGACCGCGCGCGTGCGACGCCGGGTCTCGCCGTGGGGCTGCACCTGGTGGTGATCGAGGGCACGCCGGTGCTGCCGGTAGAGGAGGTGCCCGACCTCGTCGATGCGGCCGGGCGGTTTCCGTCCGACCAGTGGCAGCTGGGCATGGACTACTTCTTCCGCCCGCGCGTGCGCCGGCAGCTTGCCGCCGAGATACGCGCGCAGTTCGCGGCGTTCCGCGCCACCGGCCTGGTGCTGGACCACGCCAATGCGCACAAGCACATGCACCTGCACCCGACGGTCGGGCGGATGATGATCGGCATCGGCCGCGAGCACGGGTTGCGCGCGGTGCGCGTGCCGGCGGAACCGGCCTGGCCGGGCGGACCCGTGTCGGGGCTCGGTGACCGGGCGTTGCGTGCGTGGTGCGCGGTGCTGCGGGCGCAGGCGCGTGGGGCCGGCATGCTGACCAACGACCGCATCGCCGGGCTCGGCTGGACCGGCCAGATGACGCTGGCACGGACCCAGCGCGTGCTGGCCGCCCTGCCGGACGGGCTGACGGAGATGTATTTTCACCCGGCAGCGTGCCGCGACGCGACGCTGGACGGGCTGATGCCGGACTACCAGCACGCGGCGGAGTTCGCGGCGCTGATGCAGGCGTCGGTGCCGGACGGGGTGAGGCTAACGACGTACGGGGAGGCTGCGACGTCGCAGCTTCGGTAGGTCGGGTCGGGCAGGCGGGAGAGTAATACCAACCGGCTCAGGTGTTGACCGATGACAGGCGAAGCAAGCGGTTCTTTTTTGAAAAAAAGAACCAAAAAACTTTTGTCCCTTTGGGCGCGGGCTGCAGAACCTTCGCGACAGCAGGAGCAAAAGTCTTTTGCTTCTTTTCTTCAGAAAAGAAGGCCTTG
>CAXUIR010000210.1:0-3364 GCA_964251005.1 uncultured Acetobacteraceae bacterium
GGCAGCTCAGCTTCCCGAGACGCGCACCAGCTCGGCCGCCTGCGGCGTCTGCTCGGACCAGCTGCCGCCGGTCTCCGCCGGCCCGCCCGCCAGTTCCCGCTGTGCGGCCAGCAGCAGCACGTGGTAGATCAGCGCACGGTCGCGGAACTGGGCAATCCCGGCATCGTCATTGGGCTGCACGAGAACGCCCATCTCGAGCAAACGTTGCCACTGCGCAGCAGACAGCCGGCAGTTGCCGACGATGACCTGCAGCCCGGCGCGCACCACCGTCATGCGGCCCCATTTGTCCTGCTCGGCGGCGGCGAGCCGGGTCAGCACCTGGCCCACCCGCGGCTCCACCGAGCCGGCGACCAGCGCGTTGTAGGTCGCCACCACGCCGGAGCCTGCCTCGTCGACCAGCCGGTCCACCGCTACCTTGATGTCGGCCGGCTCCACCGGCACTGGGCCGTCGCCCAGCTCGGCCCGCCGCAGTGCCGCCTGGGCGATGCGCAGGCCGAGCAGCTGCGCCATGTAGGGCATGCCGCGCGCCACGCCGCGCACCAGCCGCACCGCCAGCGGGGTGAAGGCGATGCCGGCCTGCTGGCCGCCGCGGACCAGCATCGTCTCGATCTCGTCGGGGGCCAGCAACGGCAGGTGGACGCCGACGATGTTACGCTGGATAGAGGGATGCTGGCCGATGATCTGTTCCAACGTGTCGGACACTCCCACCACCAAGAAGGACAGCTTGCTGCCGCGGTCCGACAGCAGCTTGATGGTGTCGGCCAGCCGCGTGCGCGTCTCCAGGTCCAGCACGCGGTCGAACTCGTCCACCACGAACACGGTGCGGTCCGACGCCAGGCTTTCGGGGATCGCGGCCACGTCGGCCGGCCGGATGGCGCGGTGCGGCAGCAGTCCCTCGCAGCCTTCCGCCGCCTCGTCGGCGGGGCCGGACAGCAGCAGCGAGGCCGGCAGGTCGCGCACCAGCGCGCGCACCATGGTGTCGAACGCGGTCTCCGCCTCACAGGCGCAGCGCGCCACGATCACGCCGCGCCGACGCAGCTGCTCCATGGTGAGGTTGGACAGCGAGGTCTTGCCGCGCCCGCGCTCGGAGTAGAGGACCACATGCGCGTTGTCGTCGAGCAGCCCGTCGAGGATGCGCGCCAACTCGGCCTGGCGTCCGACCAGCGTCTTGCGCCCGGCCCGCGGCCGCGTCGGCGTGAACACCTCGTTCGGCGAAGCGGCGCGCGGCTCATTGCGCGGCGGCGGTGCCGAACCGGGAGCAGTTTGCGGCCTGGACGCGACGAAAGCCGGCTGAAACGCCGCCTTCAGCCTGTCCCACAGCGAGAGGAGCGCGTCCTGAAAGGGCATCGGACCGCTAGCCCGCTCCGCGGCCGCTGACGACGGCGGGGATGGTGCGTGCGATGATCGAGAAGTCCTGCCAAATGGTCCAGTTCTTCACGTACCAGCTGTCGAGCCGGACGCGCTGCGCATAGGTGGTGTCGCTGCGGCCGCTCACCTGCCACAGGCCGGTGATCCCGGGACGCGTCTCGTAGTAGTAGACGATGTCCTCGGCGTATTTCGGGATCTCCAGGCTGACGATCGGGCGCGGGCCCACCAGGCTCATCTCCAGGCGCAGTACGTTGAACAGCTGCGGCAGCTCGTCGAGGCTGGTCTTGCGAAGGAAACGGCCGACCCAGGTCACCCGCGGGTCGGCACGCAGCTTGTGGGTGCGCGTCCACTCCTCCTCGGCCGCCGGGTCGCGCTGGAACAGGCGCTGCAGCGCAGCCTCGCTGTCGACCACCATGGAGCGGAACTTCAGGCACCGGAACACCCGCCCGTGCGCCCCGATCCGGGTGTGGGCGTAGAAGATCGGCCCGCCGTCCAGCCCCACCAGGGCAGCCACCAGCAGCATCGCCGGTGCCAGCACCAGCAAGGCCGCAGACGCCGCCGCCAGGTCGAAGCTGATCTTGGCGGCGCGCGCCACCGGCTTGCGCAGGTTGTTGCGGTAGCTGACCAGAATAGTGTCCTGGTCCAGGTAGGCGTGACGGCGGCCAACCAGGGGCAGCCCGTCCATGCTCGGCAGGATCGCATAGGGCACTCGTTCGCGCACCAGGCCGGCGACCAGGTCCTGTGACAGTCGCCGCTCGCTCTCATGCGCCAGCACCAGCAACTGCGCGCGGTGCTGCGTTAGCAGGTCGCCCCAGCAGCGGCCGGGAGCCGGCTCGCCGGTGCGGCCGACCACCTCGTAGCCGAGCCGCGGGTGGCGCCGCAGCGCGGCCTCCACCTGGCTCGCCCACTCGCCGTCGCCGACGATCAGCACCGGCAGGGTCCACAGGCCCGCCCTGGTCAGCAGCGTCCGGGTCAGGCTGCGGATGCCCAGCACGGCCGGCGGGTACAGCAGCGCGGTGCCGACGACGGCCAGCCGCGAGAGCTGCAGGTCCAGCAGGTAGGCGGCCGAGGCGGCGAACACGAAGGCCGCGAAGGTGGCGCGAACCACGTCGCGGCACTCGGTCCAGAACGGCACCCGGTGCTCGTAATGATCGTGCGAGGAGAAGTATCCCACCATGCCGGACAGCACGGCCGCGGCGAGCGGCAGGCCGGCGCCGGCCAGCACGTCGTCGCCGCGCCGGGCGATGGCGAAGTCCATGACCAGCGCGGCCACCAGGAAGGCGAGCATGTCGGCGCCCAGCAGGCCGGCCGCACAGCTGACCTGTGCCCAGTTCGGCCGCGCCGCGTTCGCCTGAAAGCGGCCCGCCCACCCCCGTACTGGCTCGGGGAGCGTGGGGTAGAGGCGCTGGATGCGTTGCACTACAGGCATCGACGAACTCCGATGACGCACCTAACACGAACCGTGCGACGCCGACGGCCTAAGCCGCCTGCGGCACAAACATCCAGACCGGCAAACTGGACCGGCACCGACAGCCTGGCGTTTGACGCCGACGTTCCCGTACTGCCGTATGGATACGCCATTGACGGGGTCACAACCAACAAGTTTCCAAAGGATTTGTGCAGTGCAGCAGTCACGTTTGATTTAACGTTATTAACAGCGGAAGCTTCCGTTACAATCGTGTTAACAGCGTCACCGATATGTTTTCGGATGCAGATCGAGAAAGGCGGAGGGGTGCATGCGCCTGGCAGTGGGTGTTGCAACTTGTGGCCGGCCTGACACACTCGTGACCGCCGTCCGGCTGGCGCTGCAACAAACCCTGCCGCCCAGCTTCGTCTACGTCTGTTACACGACGCCGGCCGACATCACGGGAACGTCACCGGGCGGCCCGGTCGTTTGCCTGCAGAGCGAGCCCGGTCTGCCCCGCCAGCGCAACGTCATTCTCGACGCGGCGGTCGATTGCGACGTGCTGGTGTTCTTCGACGACGACTTCTTCGC
>CAXUIR010000210.1:3374-3720 GCA_964251005.1 uncultured Acetobacteraceae bacterium
GGCCCCGCGGGCGGCCGGGCCGGGGGGGGGGGGGGGGGCCCCGCGCGCCGGGGGCGCCGGGCCACCGCCTTCGAGCCGGCGCCGCACGCCTACGGCTGCAACATGGCCATCCGGCTGGCCACCGCGCGCGCCCACAACCTGCGCTTCGACGAACGCCTGCCGCTCTACGGCTGGTCGGAGGACATGGACTTCACCCACCGGATCGGCCGCTACGGCCGCATCGTCAAGCTGCACGGCGCGCGCGGGGTGCACCTCGGTGCCAAGTCCGGCCGCTCGTCGGGGCGCCGGCTGGGCTACTCGCAGGTGGCCAACCCGCTCTACTTGCGCGCCAAAGGCAGCTACACTT
>CAXUIR010000210.1:3730-5123 GCA_964251005.1 uncultured Acetobacteraceae bacterium
CAGCTACACCTGGCGCCGCGCGCTGGGCAGCGTCGGCCGCAACCAAGCCCCCAACATAGCGCGCGCGGTCTGGTCGGAGCCCTGGGTTGACCGCCGCGGCCGGCTGCTCGGCAACCTGCTGGGTTTCGTCGACCTGGCGCGCGGTCGGCTCGACCCGGAACGCGTGCTGGAGTTCTAAAGAGTGCCAGACATGGGCGTAACGGCTTCTTGTGTGCCAACTTCGGGCGTGCAAGCTCTTCTCGACAAGCCTGGAGGCTGACTGTTCTGAAGCAAGTAAGGCCTGCTTTTTTGAAAAAAAGCAGCAAAAAACTTTTGCTCCCGCTGTCGCGGACTCGTTCGGAGGCGCGCGACAGCGGAAGCAAACGTTTTTTGGTCCTTTTTTTCAAAAAAGGACTGCTTGCTTTCTGTGAGTCAGCCTCCGGGCAAGCTCTGGGCACCCAGTGCCGAACCTGCCGGTGAGCGGCATCGACGTCCCGAAGGCCAGCATCCTGGTGCCGGTCTACAACAGCGCGTCCACCCTGCGCCGCTGCCTGGCCTCGGCCAGCGCGCAGAGCCTGCAGGCGATCGAGATCATCGTGGCCGACGACGCCAGCACCGACGACAGCGCTGCCGTGGCCGACGCGATGGCCGCCCGTGATCCCCGCATCCGGGTGATCCGCCTGGCGCAGAACGCCGGCAAGCCGCACGCGATGAACCTGATGATGGCCCAGGCGCGCGGTGACTGGGTGGCGGTGCTCGACGCCGACGACGCCTACGCCCCGGACCGCCTCGCTTGCCTGATCGCCGCCGCCGAAGCCCACGGCGTGGACATGGCGGCCGACAATTTGCGCTACGTCGACGCCGGCCTGCCCGCCGACGCGTCCGGCTTCGGCGCCGTGCTGCGCACCGCCTTCGACGCGGGCCTGCCCGACCGCGTCATCGCGCTGGCCGACCTGGTGGCCGCCGCCGACAGCTACGCCGAGTTCGACTACGGCATCCTCAAGCCGGTGGTCCGTCGCACCTTTGTCGCGGCGCATGGGCTCGCCTACCACGAGGACAGCCGCCTGGCCGAGGACTTCACCTACCTGCTGGACTACATGGTCGCCGGCGGCCGCACCGTGCTGTGCAGCGCCGCGCTGTACGACTGGACGATGCCGTTCGGCACCCTCTCCCGCCAGTGGACGCAGACCGGGGCCGGCGCCTGGCGCTACGACTACCGCGGCGCGCTGCGTGCCAACGCGCACTACATCGGCCTGATGCAGGCGCGCGGCCAACACGCCGTGGTCGCCATGCTGCGGCGCCGCGGCGCGCAGTACGCGGTGATGGTGCACTACCTCGACGCCCAGCGCAGCGCCGCCGAAGGCCGCCGCGCGAGCGCCTTGCTGACCCTGCTGGCCCACCCCTCTACCTGGAC
>CAXUIR010000211.1:0-174 GCA_964251005.1 uncultured Acetobacteraceae bacterium
GCGCGGCGGGCGCGGGCACCAGCCGCAGGCAGGCCGCCGTCACCACGCCGAGCGTTCCCTCGGCGCCGACGAACAGCTGGCGCAACGCCAGCCCGGTGTTGTCCTTGCGCAGCCGGCGCAGGCCATGCCACACGCGTCCGTCCGCCAATACCACCTCCAGCCCCAGCACCTGCT
>CAXUIR010000211.1:184-5103 GCA_964251005.1 uncultured Acetobacteraceae bacterium
CCGTAGCGCAGCGTGGCGTTGCCGCCGGCGTTGGTGGAGACCAGCCCGCCCATCTGCGCCGAGCCGCCGCTCGCCAGGCTCACCGGCAAATCCAGACCCACCGCGGCGGCCGCTGCGCGCGTCGCCTGCAGCGTCACCCCGGCCTCGGCCACCATGATGGCACCAACCGGGTCGAGGTCGCGGATGCGGGACAGGCGGTCCAGGCTGAGCACCACCTCGCCGCCGCGCGGCGTCGCACCGCCGCACAGGCCGGTGTTGCCGCCGACTGGTATCACCGGCACGCGGGCTGCGGCGCATGCGGCGACGCAGGCGGCAACCTGCGCGGTGTTGGCAGGGCGCAGGCGGGCCAGCGCGGTGCCGGTGAAGATGCCGCGCCAGTCGGTGCAGGGGGCGTTGAATTCTGCGAAAGTCGGGCCGACGATTTCGGCGAGAAGGCAAGGCAAGGCCTTCTTTTTTGGAAAAAAAGGACCAAAAAACTTTTGTCTCCGCTGTCGCGGACTTACCCGGAGAGCGCGCGACAGCGGAGTCAAAAGTTTTTTGGTTCCTTTTTTCCAAAAAAGGACTGCTTGCTTTCCGTGAGTGAGCATCAAGGCCAGCCGGTACTAGTCAGCTGGCGTCGCCTTCCTAGCACCGGCGGGGATTGCTTCGGCGGCGCCATCGGTCCGAGCCGCCGAGGCCATCCTCCGTTGGCCATGAGCACTAAAGCGGAGGAAACGCGCGTCAGATGGCCGCCAGGGCGGCTTTTCAAACGCACACTCAACGGGAACCGCCTACTTACCTTTTATTCCCGCCGAACAGCCTGGCCACGATCCCCCGCCGCTCGTCAGCCGCCTCCGGCCGCAGCTCCGGCGGCAGCACCGGGCGCAGCGGCGGCGGCGGCATCGTCTCCGGCATCGCCGAGAACGGCGGGCTGCTGCCGTCGGCCAGGCCGCGCGTGCTGGGCAACATGCGCGGCAGCACTTCGATCAATTCTTCGGCGGGCGGCAGCGGCACGTAGCGGTTGCCTAACGCCTTCGGTGCGGGCTGAAACAGCGGTTCGGGTTCGGCGAAGCCGCGGGGCAGCTCCACGTATTGCTGCTGATCGGGCACGTCGTTCTCGCCCGGCGCGAAGTCTGCCGCATCGTCATCCGCCGGCGAGCCGGCAGCGCCTGCGGCCGGTTTGCCGAACATGCCTTCCCGGCGGCCGGGTTCGGGTTGCGGCGCCGTCTCCGAGGTGAACGGCACGCGGCCAAGGCCGCTGGGCGAGAACACCGGGGCGGACGGCGCCTGCTCTGCCGGCTGCGTCTGCTTCGGCAAGCTGCCCGGCATCAGCGCAGAGGTGGCCTTGCTGTCCGGCATCGGCGCGTCCACCGCGGCGTAGATCGGCGTGTCCGGCGCGCCGTGGGCTGCCGGCGCCGGCTCGGCCGCGCCGTTGCGGGGAGCAGCCGGCCTGGCGCTCTCCGCCACCTCGCGCTCGGCGTCCTCCAGCGCCTGCCGGCCGGCGAGCGAGCCCGGTGAGACGTCCAGCGCCTGCCGCAGCACCGGGATGGCCGCCGCCGGGTCCTTCTCGGCCAGCGCCAGGCCGCGCTGCAGCGCCTCGTTCCACTCGGTGCGCAGGTAGCGGCGGCAATATTGCTCGAAGGTGAAGCTGCCTTCGTCGAGCACCGGGTAGCGGTGGTCGGGCAGCGGTGCGGCCATGCCGAAATGCGCCAGCACGCCGGGGTGGATCGGCATCTCACCCGGCGGGAACGGCGCCTCCGTCAGCGCCTCGGCGCGCAGCCGGTCCACGCCCATGCGGGAGAAAACCTCGGCGGCGACGTGGCGCATCAGGGTCAGGCGCAGACGCTCGGTGGTGGCGAACAGGTTCTGCGCGCGGAACTGGTCGCCCACGAAGGCAGCGAAGTCGAACCCGGCCTGCGCGTCCAGCCGCGCCAGCTCGGCCAGGACGCCCTCGAGCAGCGCGTCCAGCCCGGCATCCGTGGCCACGTCGAGTGCGAGGTAGCGGGCGACGGCCTCGTCCTCGTCCACGCCTTCGGCCATCATGCCGTCGAGGAAGCTGTCGCCGAAATCGGCCGGGTAGGGGCCGCCCGGCAGGCCGGCGGCCGGCTTGTTGCGCGGATGCGGCCGGCCGGCATAGGGCCAGAGGAACGGCGCGGTCACCACGGGGACGGCCACGCGCTCGGCGCTGGCGGGGATCAGGTGCTCGGGCACCGTCTGGCTGGTGGGGGTGAGGTCGGTCACCACGATGTCGGCGGCGGAGACCACGCGGTGCGCGGCCTCGCGGCCGATCGCGTCGGCGCCGATGAAGAAGACGTCCTCGTCGCGGTCGGCGGCGATGTCGAGGCGATAGGCCTTGGCCAGCGCCCTCGTCTGAATGCCGCCGGCGAAGACTACCCGTCTGGTCATGCCGCTCCCCGATCAACCTGCCGTGTTTTGACGCTTCGCGGGTGCAAAATCAACGCAGAGGCGAACCGGGCCTGCCTTTTGGAAAAAACCATGAGGTGCTTGCCACACCCGCGTTACGAGACACTAATTGGGCAATGAGACAATGCTAGTAAGGCCAGGGGCTCTGCGCCTGGACCCCGTGGTGCGCAGCACGCTAACGCGTGACGGGGCCAGTCGGCCCCAGACCCCATTTTCTCAGAATATTATTTAGAAATGGTTTCCAAAGGCCGCCTGGCCTTTGGTGGGGTCGGGGGCAAAGCCCCAGCGCGTGGTCGCCAGGAGACAAAAGTTTTTTGGTGCTTTTTTTCAAAAAAGAACCGCTTTAAGCAGCAGGCATGGATTTCAGCCACCTGACCGTGCTCTGTGCCGGCGACGTCATGCTGGACCGCTTCCTGCACGGCGACATCGACCGCATCTCCCCCGAAGCTCCCGTCCCGGTGATCCGCCTGCGCGAGACCCGCGAGATGCCAGGCGGCGCCGGCAACGTCGCCTGCAACATCGCCTCCCTCGGCGGCCGCGCCATCCTTGTGGGCCTGGTGGGCCGCGACGACACCGGCGAGCGACTGGCGCGCAACCTGGCCGCCCGCCGCGGCATCGAGCCGGCCCTCGTCACCAGCGAGCGCCGCCCGACCATCTGCAAAACCCGCTTCATCGCCGGCCGCCAGCAGGTGGTGCGCGCCGACGACGAGAGCGGCGCCCCGCTGTGGGACGACGAGGCCGCGGCACTCACCGCCGCCATCGCCCGGCATTTGCCGGCCTGCCACGCGCTGATCCTGTCGGATTACGGCAAGTCCGCGCTGAGCCCGGCCGTCGTCGCCCAGGCGGTCGAGGCCGCCAGGCGCCACGGGGTGCCGGTGTTCGTCGACCCCAAGAGCGACGACTTCACCCGCTACCGCGGCGCGACCTGCATCACGCCCAACCTGAAGGAGTTCGCCGCCGCCGCCCGCGCGCCGTCCGGCACCGAGGCCGAAATCGCCCACGCCGCCGCCGCGCTGCTGGGCCAGTGCGAGGCCGACGCGATCCTGGTCACCCGCTCCGAACGCGGCATGATGCTGGTCGAGCGCTCCGGCGAGGTCTCCTCCGTGCCGGCCCGCGCGCGCGAGGTGTTCGACGTCTCCGGCGCCGGAGCCACGGTGCTCGCGCCGCTGGCACTGGCGCATGCCGGCGGGCGCACGCTGACGCAGGCCATGCACATCGCCAACGCGGCCGCCGGCGTGGTGGTGAGCAAGCTGGGCACAGCGACGGCCAACATCGCCGAGGTGATGCACGAGCTCTCCGCCCAGACGGAGGGCATGACCGGCGCGCGCGCCTCCGGCCTGCAAAGCTTGGACAGCGCGCTGGGCATGGTGACGCTGTGGCGCGAGCAGGGGCTGCGGGTGGGCTTCACCAACGGCTGCTTCGACATCCTGCACCCCGGCCACGTGGCGCTGCTGGCGTTCGCGCGTCAGGCCTGCGACCGGCTGGTAGTGGCGCTGAACACGGATGCCAGCGTGGCGCGGCTGAAAGGCCCGAGTCGGCCGGTGAACACGCTGGAGCAGCGCGCCCAGGTGATGGCGGCGATCCGCCACGTGGACTGCGTGGTGGGCTTTGCCGAGGACACGCCGCTGGAGCTGATCACCACGCTGGTGCCGGACGTGCTGGTGAAGGGCGCGGACTACACCGTGGAGCAGGTGGTAGGCGCGGAACTGGTGTTGGCGGCGGGGGGACGGGTGGTGCTGGCGGAGCTGGTGGCTGGGCAGAGCACTACGCGGATAATCGAGAGGGTGGCGGCTAAGGTTTGAGGCAAGCGCTTCCTTTTCGAGAAAAAGAAGCAAAAAGCTTTTGGTGCGGCTGTCGCGGTTCTGTCCGGCGGCAGCCAGCACGTCCCCGGCCAACACCTGCGCGCCCCACAGCAGGTGACCCATCGCCCACAGCACGCCGGCGCCGACCATGCCCGCGGCGCTCAGGCCGATCAGAAGCAACCGCAACGGCATCGTTCGCCGAACCCTTCCGCGTCTCCGGCGGAAGACGCTTGCCCGTGCGGGCGAAGCGGCTCCGGTTGCCGGCACGCCGGACAACCCGGCGTTACGGGATCGTGAGGGAGGCAGGTTACCGGGCGTTTGGATGGAGCCCGTACTCTCACGACGGCGCAGCTCAGACGTGTTGGCGTGCGTCATTGACACGCTGAGATGGAGGTGGACCATGCATCCCTTGCCGCGTTACGGCTCGGCGTGGGGTGCGGTGCCCCGTGCCGAGTCCGCGATGACAGAGAGCCCGCCCCGATGATGCCTGCGCTGATGCCCACCTACGCGCGAGAGGACCTGGCCTTCGACCACGGGCAAGGCGCCTGGCTGTTCACCGCGGACGGGCGCGCCTACCTCGATTTCGGCGCCGGCATCGCCACCAGCTCGCTCGGCCACGCGCACCCGCATCTGGTGGCCGAGGTGGCGGCCCAGGCTAGCCGGGTCATGCACGTCTCCAACCTCTACCGCGTGCCTGGCGCCGAGCGCTTGGCC
>CAXUIR010000212.1:0-4521 GCA_964251005.1 uncultured Acetobacteraceae bacterium
GGCCTTCTTTTCTGAAGAAAAGAAGCAAAAGACTTTTGTCACGGCTGTCGCGGACCTTTCCGGCGAGCGCGCGACAGCGGAGGCAAAAGTTTTTGGTTCTTTTTTTTCAAAAAAGAACTGCTTGCCTTTGACGTCCGAATTCTAGGGCTTAGTGCCGTATTTGGCGAGATGAAACCCGCTTGCTTGCAGCGGGCCGCAGGCGAGTGAGGGTGCGCGCCAGCACCACCGTGCCAAGTGCCGCGAGCAGCAATGCCAGGCTGTGCGGTTCAGGTATCGGGGTGGCTGAGCTGGGGGGAGTGTTCGGGCCTGACGGCGTTGTGGTGCTTGGCGGCGTCGTTGCGTTGAACGAGGTAGAATGCGTGGTGGGAGCGGTGAAGCCGGGCAGCGGGGAGACGGGCGCTACTCCGGCGGCCGCTGGGCTCGGAGACGATGGGGCGGCCTGCTGTGCGCTGGGTGTCACGGTGGAATGCGAGGTTTTGAGCACGCCCGACGCAGCCAGGCTGCCCGCCAGCGCGGAGGCGGCCAAGAGGCTACCGACTGCCGTCTTTGCACCGCCTGCCAGAACGCCACCGCTCGCCGCCTTTGTGCCAGCGGCCGCTACTTTTGCGTTGCCGGCCGCGGCCTTGGTGGCGACGGCTGGCTGGTCCGGCGCGAAATGCTTGCTACAGGCTTCGCCGACACGCTCGGGCACCGGCACGTGGTGTATCGGCACTTGGTGCACGTGGTGGACCCGATGGCGGATCCTGCCCACGACGTGGTGGATGACGTGGTGGTGGTGGCCCGTGCTGCCGGCCGCGTTTGCAGCCGGTGCCGCCTCGGGCGGCAGACAAGGATCGGTAGCCACGTGGCGCTCCGCATGCTGTGTTCATGCTTTTTGCGCTGGCAAGGTTAAGACACTCTTTGCGAACGTTTCAGGCAAGCGGTTCTTTTTTGAAAAGAGAAGCAAGAACTTTATGTCCTATACCAGCCGGCCTTGATGCTGACACACAGAAAGCAAGCAGTCCTTTTTTGAAAAAAAGGTCCAAAAAACTTTTGACTCCGCTATCGCGCGCTCTCCGGAAAAGTCCGCGACAGTGAATAAATTTTTTTTTGAAAAGAAAACCTTGCTTGCTTCGGAACAGGGTAATCTCCAGGCCCGTTGGTATTATGTGCGCGTTGCAGGAATGATCCGCGACAGCCCGCGCAAAAGCTTTTTGCTTCTTTTCTCGAAAAAGAAGGCCTTGCTTTCTCGCCCTACCCGAGCACCCCCAGCACCGCCCGCGCTGCCGCCTCCGAAGGTGTCCCTTGCGGCGACTGCAAGCTTCGCATCACCGGTCCGAACGCAGCGCGCTGTGCGTCTGCCGCCTCACGATCGGTCAGTAACGTGCGCACTGTCGCGGCCAGCCGCGCGGGCGTGCAATCCTGTTGCAGCAGTTCGGGCACTACCAGGCGGCCGGCCAGCAGGTTCACCATCGCCACGTGCGGCACGCGGATCATTCGCCGCGCCATCGCGGCCGTCAGCGGGTTGACCCGGTAGGTCACCGCCATCGGCACGCCCGCCAGCGCCAGCTCCAGCGTGGAGGTGCCGGACTTGGTCAGCGCGGCGCCGGCGGCGGCGTAGGCGTCATGTTTGTCGTCCAGGTCGGTGACGATCAGCGGCTTGCTGGGCCAGCCGGCAGCGTGGCGTGTCACCACTTCGGCCACCGCGGGCGAGCTGGGCACCACCGCGACCAGGGACGGGAAGTCGCGTTGCAGCAGCGCCACCGTGCGGCCGAAGACGGGCAGCAGGCGCGGCGCCTCGGTGCGGCGGCTGCCGGGCAGCAGCACCAGCACCGGCGCGTCGGGCGGGATGGCGTGGCGGGCGCGGAAGCGTGTCGCGTCGCCGGTGTCGGCGCCGGATTGCAGCACCGGGTGGCCCACGAAGGTGGCGGGCAGGCCGTGGCCGGCGAAGAAGGCCACCTCGAACGGCAGCAGGCAGAGCAGGCTGTCCCACAGGCCGGGGAAGCTGCGGGCGCGGTGCTCGCGCCAGGCCCAGACCTGCGGGCCCACGTAGTGCACACGCTTGATGCCGAGGCCGCGTATGCGGGACAGCAGGCGCAGGGCGAAGCCCGGGCTGTCGATGGTGACCACCAGGTCCGGCCGGCGTGCCTCGATGTCGGCGACGGCTTCGGCCAACCTGCGGTTCAGCGCGCGCAGCCGCGGCAGGATTTCCGCCAGGCCCATCACTGCCAGCTCGCGCATCGGGAAGAGGCTGTGCAGGCCTTCCTGTTCCATGCGGGGGCCGCCGATGCCGATGAAAGCCAGGTCCGGGCGTTGCGAGCGTAGGGCCTGCATCAGGCGGGCGCCGAGGACGTCGCCGCTGGCTTCGCCCGCCAGCAGCCAGATGGTGCGCCCCGGCATCAGCCGTAGAGGGCGGCCGGGTCGGCGGTGACGGGTTGGATCTCGGTGACCTCGCCGTGGCGCAGGGCGGAGTAGAAGCAGCTGCGCCGGCCGGTGTGGCAGGCAACCCCGGTCTGGTCCACCAGCAGCAGCAGCGTGTCGCCGTCGCAGTCGAAGCGAAGCTCCACCAGGCGCTGCACCTGGCCGGAGGTCTCGCCCTTGCGCCACAGGCGCTGGCGCGACCGGCTGTAGTAGCAGACTTGGCCGGTCTCGAGGGTCTCCTGTAGCGCGTCCTGGTTCATCCAGGCGAGCATCAGCACCTCGCCGGTGTCGTGCTGCTGGGCGATGGCGGGGATCAGGCCGGAGGCGTCGAAGCGGAGTCTGTCGAACATGCGGGCCGTCATGGGAGGCGAGGGCATACGCCGGGAAAGGGAGAAAGCAAGCGGTTCTTTTTTGAAAAAAAGAACCAAAAAACTTTTGTTCCTTGGGCGTGTGCGGTGTGGAGGCGTGGTGTTTCAGCTTCCGGCGACATCAGAGACAAAGGCTTCGCTTCTTTGTTTTCGAAAAGAAGTAGCCTGAAACGCCTTGCAGAGACCCCGGGACACTGCCCGGCCACAAAAACGCAAGGCCTGCTTTTTCGAAAAAGCAGCAAGAACTTTGCTCTGCTGTCGCGAACGTTCTGCAGCGCACGCTAAGAGAACAAAAGTTTTTTGGTTCTTTTTTTCAAAAAAGAACTGCTTGCTTTGCCTGTTACAGGTCGACACTCCAGATCGCTGACCATCACTTCAGAACGTTCCGATGTGCGTCCACCCGCAAGGATACCGAGGCGCACAGATCCAGCCAGGGATGCCTGCGCTGCATGTCGGCCGCCAGCGCCTCCCGGTTCTCGCGTTTCTCCGTCGTCGTGTGCAGCATCGAGCCGCCGTGCACGCGGTAGTCCGCCAGCACGTCGGGCACGCTGACGCCGTGGAAGCCGCGTTCGGCGAGCCGGCACCAGAAGTCGAAATCCTCCCAGCCGTGCTGCACGTGGTCGAAGCCGCCGGCGGCCGCCCAGGCGGATTTGCGCACCAGGGCCATGGCGTCGATGTAGTTGCCGGGTTGCAGGCGCAGCACGGAGTAGGGCTGGTCGCCGAACACCTCGGACGCAGTGCCGAACTGCTGGATGGCGGGGTAGGCGAACGCCGCGCGCGTGCCGGACAGCGCGCGAAGCAGGCTCTCGCAGGCGGTGGGGCGCAAGCGGTTGTCGGCGTCCAGCGGCAGCACGAACGGGGTTTCCGCGGCAGCGAAGCCGCTGTTGCGGGCGAAGCCCAGCCCGGCGTTCTGCGCGTGGCGGAGCACGCGGATGCGGTTGAAGCGCTGCTCGTTCGTGCGCACCCAGTCCAGCGCCATCTGGCCGGAATCGTCGGGCGAGGCGTCGTCGACCACCACCAGGTCCAGTCGCTGCAGCGTCTGGTCGGCGACGGATTGCAGCGCTTCGGTAACGTAGTCGGCGTAGTTGAACACCGGCACGATCACGGTGACGGCGGCGTCGGCCATCATGTCGCGAGCGAACAGGGTGGTGCTGGTGGGCACGTAGGGCGCGGTGCTGGGCGGCAGGCTGGCGCGGTAGCGGTCGCGCTCGAACGCCGCGGCACCGTCCGGGCCGCCTTCTACCTGCGCCAGCATCAGGGCGAAAGCCTCGGTGCGGGCTTCCGGGCCGAAGCGGGCGAGGCTGGTGTGGTAGGCGGCCTGCGCCAGGCGCGTGCGCTCGGCCGGGTTCTCCACGAGGCGGACCAGGGCAGCGAACCACTCGTCCTCGGCGTCCGCCAGCAGGCCGAGGGTGCCGTGGTCGATTGCACGGCGGAACGGGCCGGTGGGCGAGGCGACCGTGGGCACGCCGGCGAGGGCTGCTTCGAAGAATTTCAGCTCGCTCTTGGCCTCGCAGAACGGGTTGCCGACTTCGAGGGGGGCGATGTTGATGGCGAAGCGTGCGATCTCGCCTGGCAGCTCGGCCAGCGGGACCATGTCGCGCCACTCGATGCGGTCGGCGAGGTCCGCCAACTCGGGGAACTCGTCGACCAGCACCAGGCCTTCGCCGCTGGAGGGGTCGCGGAACAGGGTCAGGCGGGTCTGCGGATAGGCGTGCAGAACACGGGCGATGGCGGCCGACGCGCGGGTAAAATC